>NZ_JBFTJD010000010.1:0-108539 GCF_056395245.1 Arthrobacter sp. 10L430
TCCAGCGGCGTTCCGGCGGCGGCGCGCAGCCAGGCGGCGCAGGCGCCGACTTCGAAGCGGGCGTTGGGGCCGTTGAGCGGCTTGCCCTGCTCGCGGGAGAGCAGGCGGGCGAGTTCCTCGGCGGAGCGTTCGACGGCGTCGGCTGCCTTCAGGAGCGCGGCGCTCCGGGCGTCGTGGCCCAGGGCCGCCCACGCCGGCTGGGCGGCCGCCGCGGCGGCAATAGCCTGCTCCAGGTCCTGGATGGTGTGCACGGGTGCTTCGCCGACGGCGGTCCCGGTGGCGGGGTCAAGGATGGTCCGGGTTTCGCCGGCGTCCGGGGTGATCGAGGCCAGCAGGGCGTCGTAGGTTTCCATGGGGTACTCCACTTCGAGTAGGTCAGGGACCGCAGGCCGGTGTGGCCTGTCAGCGCTGCTTCAAGCGTGCTCCGCCGCACGCCGCGGGTCTTGTCTATCCGCGAAGGGCTGTTGTGCGGGAGCGAACGGAACGGGATCATATGGGTGTGATTGCGCTCAGGAACAAGAACTGATCGCTGCAAGACAAGCCGCAGCCGGAGGCGACTGCCATGCTGGATTTCACGGTGCAGCCCATGCCAGGCCCCGGCACCCATCCCAAGTTTTGCAGCACATTCCCCCAGCACAATCCCAGCACTCATGACCGTTAAGAAGGATCCAATGAGTATTTCGAATCCCGAATCCCGGACCGCGGAACCCGGTTCCCGCCAGGAACACTCCACTGCACTGCGCGCAGGCAGCATCGGAGTCCTGGGCATTCTGTTCTTTGTCCTGTCCGCGCAGGCCCCACTGACCGGAATCGTCGGAGCAGCACCCCTGGCTGCAGCGCTCGGCAACGGTGCCGGCGCCCCCGGCGCGTACCTCGTCGTCGGCATTGTCATTGTGATCTTCGCCGTCGGCTTTGTGGCCATGAGCCGGAAGGTGCAGACCAACGGCGCCTTTTACGCCTACGTCACGGCAGCGTTCGGACGCAAGGTGGGTGCCGGGGCGGCGTGGCTTGCCCTGCTGGCCTACAGCACGGTGCAGGCGGCAATGTACGGGCTGTACGGTGCCGCGTTCTCGGGCCTGCTGGCATCGGCCGGGGTGACGCTTCCATGGTGGCTGCTCGCTCTGGTCACCATGGCAGGCGTCCAGGTCCTGGGATCGAAGAACATCGAGCTGGGTGCCCGCGTGCTTGCGGTCCTGGTGGGCCTGGAGGTGGCCATCCTGTTGATGTTCGGATTCTCTGTCCTGTTCCACGGCGGCGGTCCCGAGGGGCTGAACATCGGCGCCTCGTTCGCACCGGAAGCCATCGCCAGCGGGGCTCCGGGAGTCGCCATTATGTTCGCGGTGGCCTCCATGTTCGGCTTCGAATCCACGGCCATCTACTCCGCCGAGGCGAAGGACCCGCACCGGACCGTTGCCCGGGCCACTTATCTCTCCGTAGGCATCATCGCCGTCTTCTTCTCCTTCATCACCTGGATGCTGGTCAGTTTCTACGGTCCGTCACGCGTCGCCGAAGCCGCAGGCGCCGCATTGGAGTCAGGCGACGCCACATCGTTCGTGATCGGCCCGATCGTGGAGATGTTCGGGCCATGGGCCGGGGTGACCGCCGGAGTCCTGCTGGTGACATCCCTGTTGGCCGGCATTATTGCGTTCCACAACGGCATCAACCGGTACCTTCACTCGCTGGCGCTCCGCGGCTCGATGCCCGCCGTCGTGGCCCGGACCAACAGGCACCGCGCCCCGGCCACCGCAGCCTGGATTCAGACCGCGGTTGCCGCCCTGCTCGTCGCGCCGTTCGCGCTGCTGGGAATGGACCCGGTCCTGACCCTTTTCTCGTGGTTCAGCGGCCTTGCCGTGGCAGCGCTGCTGGTGCTGTACATGCTGTGCTCACTCGCCGTCGTCGCCTATTTCCGCCGCGAACGGGTGACCGGACAGCACTGGCAGACACTGCTCGCCCCCGGGATCGCGTCCCTCCTCCTGGCCTGGGTGCTCTACCTGGTGGTCAGCAACTTCACGTCCCTCATCGGCGGAAGCGCCGAAACAGCCGTGGGGTTGCTGGTGGCCGTTCCCGTGATTTTCCTGGCCGGAGTGCTGGTGGAAGTCCGAGTGGAGAAGCGGGTCCGGATCCTAGAGCCTCAGCCCGCCGGGTAACGGGCTGTCGGGGGCGGCCGGGGCGACGGCAGCGGCGCGGGCGGATGTTTGGCGCCCGCGCCAGGCGAGGCCACCTGCCAGCAGCAAAAGCGTCACGATGAAGGCCGCAGCCCCCATCACCGCCTCGGGGTCGGTGGGCCAGTGCCCTGTGATGCCCATGAACGCCGGAACCGTGGCTGACGCCTGGCTGGTGAGGATCAGGGACCAGCCGACCAGCGGCGTCAGGCGTGTGAAGCCCAACACCAGCTGAAGAAAGAACAGCATCCACAGGTAGGTCCAGCAGAGCCAGAGAACGGCCAGGAGTGGATCCTCCCCGGACCAGGCGGCGGCGAGCAGGAGGCCGCACGCGCCCACCATCCCGCAGAACCAGCCAAGTCCCTTGGACCCGAGCCCCAGCAGGAAATCCAGCCCCACATAGACGTACGTCAGGCCGAAGAGGAACATTCCGGCCGCGCCGAGCAGCAGGGGCGTTCCGCCGGCGTCACCACCGCCGCCGCCCGTAATCCCCAGGTACGTGATGCCCAGGACCAGCTGGATGCTGCCGATGACCAGGCTGATCACCGCGGCGTCCCTGCGGGGGAGCAGCTTCAGCGCCGCGAGCCCGTTGAGCAGGAGCGCGGCCCCGGAGAGAAGCAGGCAAATATGGGCCATCAGAAGTCCCCCGCCGAGCCCGAACCCGAGGCCATTGTTTTCGTTTCATGGAAATTAAATGTCACAATACGGAGGCTAGTCGAAGGCCGATTGGCCATGCGCGGCCCGTGCAGTCACAATTGGATATGTTGAAGTTTCAATAAAAGGATGCCGGTCCGGCGTATGCCGGAGACTTCCCGCGCCCGGTTCGACGTAAGGAATCACCATGGATGCACGGCTCGAGGCCATCAGGGATACCGTCCTGGCCAGGAACCCGGGCGAAGCCGAGTTCCACCAGGCGGTGACCGAGGTGTTTGAAAGCCTTGGCCCCGTCCATGACCGGCACCCCGAGTTCCTCGAAGCCGCCATCCTGGAACGGCTCTGCGAGCCCGAGCGGCAGATCATCTTCCGCGTGCCGTGGACCGACGATTCCGGCCGCGTACAGATAAACCGCGGTTTCCGCGTGGAGTTCAACTCGGCGCTTGGCCCCTACAAGGGCGGTCTGCGCTTCCACCCGTCCGTCTATCTCGGCATCGTGAAGTTCCTCGGCTTCGAGCAGATCTTCAAGAACGCCCTCACCGGCATGCCCATCGGCGGCGGCAAGGGCGGCTCCGATTTCGACCCCCGCGGCCGCAGTGATGCCGAAGTGATGCGCTTCTGCCAGTCGTTCATGACCGAGCTGTACCGCCACATCGGCGAGTACACTGACGTGCCGGCCGGCGATATCGGCGTCGGCGGCCGCGAAATCGGTTATCTCTTCGGTCAGTACAAGCGGATCACCAACCGCTATGAATCAGGCGTCCTGACCGGAAAGGGCATCTCCTGGGGAGGCTCGCTGGTCAGGCCCGAAGCCACCGGTTTCGGCACGGTGATCTTCACTGAGGAGATGCTCAAGACCCGCGGAACGTCCTTCGACGGGCAGCGCGTGGTGGTATCCGGCTCCGGCAACGTGGCGATCAACGCGATCGCCAAAGCGCAGACACTGGGCGCCGCAGTGGTGGCCTGCTCGGATTCCTCCGGCTACATCGTGGATGAGGCGGGAATAGACGTCGGCCTGCTCCGGCAGGTCAAGGAAGTGGAACGCGGACGCCTCAAGGACTACGTGCTGCGCCGTTCCGGCGTTTCCTACGTGGAGGCCGGCTCGGTGTGGGACGTCGACGCCACAGTCGCACTGCCGTGCGCCACGCAGAACGAGCTCGACGGCGATGCTGCCGCGAGGCTGGTCCGCAACGGGCTGCTCGCCGTCGGCGAGGGTGCCAACATGCCCTCGACCCGTGAAGCCGTGGCGGTGTTCCAGGATGCTGGCGTGCTGTTCGGCCCCGGCAAGGCCGCCAACGCGGGCGGTGTGGCCACGTCGGCGCTGGAGATGCAGCAGAACGCGAGCCGTGACTCGTGGTCCTTCGACCATACGGAACAGCGCCTCACGGACATCATGGTGGGCATTCACCACCGCTGCGCCGCGACTGCGGACGAGTACGGACAACCCGGCAATTACGTGCTGGGCGCCAACATTGCAGGCTTCGTCAAAGTAGCTGATGCCATGCTGGCCCAGGGACTGATCTAGGGTCTGGACAGGGTCCCGTATGCGGGACCCGATCGCTGAACCCCGTCCGCCGGGGCGGGAGTTCGGTGGGTCAGGCGCCGCGCCGCCAGTCGCTAGGGGATTCGCCGAAGGCGTCCCGGAAGGTGCGGCTGAAATGCGCCGCGTCCAGGAATCCCCAGCGCGCTGCCACTGCGCCCACTGAGGTTCCGGAATGCAGCGGGTCCCTGAGGTCGCGGCGAACCCGTTCCAGCCGCCGGCTCCGGATCCAGCTGGCAACTGTTGTGCCCGACTCGTGGAAGACGTTGTGCAGGTGGCGCGTCGAAATGAAATGGGCCGCCGCAATGCTGGCCGGTGACAGCTGCGGATCCGCGAGGTTCGTGTCGATGTATTCGCGGACCGATGTCGCCAGCACCATCTGGGGCTTCATGCTGTCCGGGGCCAGGTCCAGTTCGGAATGGAGCATCGTTGACACGAGGTCAAGGGTATTGGCGGCCAGCCGGGAACCGCTGGGGCCGCTGAGCGCCTCGAGATTGCCGGCGAGCTGCGCGATGAACGGTCCCACAATACTGGTCAGCCCGTGCCCGGCGGCCAGGCGGACCGCGGAAAGCTGCCCCACGTAGTCCGGCGGCAGGGACAGCGAGTCGTGCGGGAACATGACCACCATCATCCGGGCCTGCTCTTCGAACGCGAGGGTGTAGGGGCGGTTGGTGTCGTAGATGGCCAGGTCCCCGGGGCGCAGCACGGCCTCGCGGTTGTCCTGGATGAGGAGGCCGGTCCCCTCCAGCTGGAGGTTGAGCTTGAAATAGCGCTGGTCCGACTGCGCCAGGAGGGCCGGTGTGCGGTGGACGCTGTGGGACGTGGACGACACCTCCACGATGCACATGCGGTCCAGAACCCTGGACCGCATGCGGCCGCGGAAGGAGTCAGGGCGGTCCGTCTCCGCGGTCAGCGGCACGAAGGACTGCGCCACGAGGTGTCGCCAGTGGTCAAACGACGCGGCCACGCTGGAGGTGAGGTCCTGGCCCGCCGGGCGGACTGTTGTTGCAGACATTGGATGTTCCTGACGACGGACGGCCACCTGAATTTCGGTCCCCCAGACTGTGTCCTGGAACACAGTCATTTCAGGTTAGCGCCGAAATTCCGCCGTGTCATCTTTTTTCGACGCATGTCGAAAAAAGATCAGTTCTTCGCCTCCAGGAGAGTCAGGAACGCCTCCAGCTGTTCGCTCAACCCCGGATCTACCTGCCCTTCGGGGGCCAGGGCGGCGGCGATCTGCGCGCCCAGCAGCATGTTCAGGAGGTGGCCGGCCACCGCCGCGTCGTCGACGGCGGCACTGACGGTTCCGTACTCCCGCGCCTGCGCCAGGTACTCCAGAATCGCCGCGTGCCACTGCTCCATGGACTCCCGGTGGATGGCGGCCTTTTCCGGATCATTGATGGCTTTTTGCCAAAAGGGAATGACAATCCGCGCTTCACTGACGCGTTCGGAGTCCAGTGGCAGCACCTCAACGCAGAAGGCCCGCAGCGCCGGGATGCCGGTCTTGCCTGCAGTCACTTCCCCGATGCGTTCATTGGTCCGGTTGAAGACGTGGCCGAAGGCGAACGTCAGCAGGGTGTCCTTGGTGGGGAAGTACGGTTTCAGGGCGCCGTTCGCGAACCCGGCCTCGAGTGCGATCTCCCTCATGGTGGCGCCTTCAATGCCCAGCCGGGCGATGATCCGCCAGGTCGCATCCACCAGCTCCAGGCGCCGTTCATCATGGTCAACAATCTTTGGCACGCTGCCGCTCTCCGGAAATATTTGGCGTCTGGCTATTGTGAGCCATCTTACGGACGGTTATTCTCTACAACTATAGAAAATAAAAATCCCGACCGAACCACGGTCCCGGACAAAGGTCGCTCATGACACTCGCACCAGCTGACACAGTCACCCAGTACCGCCTGGCAACGAACACTGAAATCACCGACGTCCAGGGCATCCTCCGCGCCGGGGGACTTCTTGGCCCGGAGAAGCGCATAGCGTACCTGGGCCTGCTGGATCCGGCCCGGGGCGCGGCCCCGGACACCCAGGACCGGCGCTTCCGCGTCTTCATTCATGATGTGTCCGGCGGACGGCCCCTGGACGTCACGGTCTCCGCCACGAACGGCACGGTGACCGCCGTCGTCGAACTCGACACCGCCGCCACGGGCGAACTGCCCGTCCTGGAAGAGGAGTTTGAAGTCGTTGAGGAGCTGCTGGCAGCCGACGAGCGCTGGCTGGCCGCGCTTGCGGCCAGGGGCCTTGACGTCACCAAGGTCCGCGTCGCGCCGCTCTCCGCAGGCGTCTTCGAGTACCCCGATGAAAAAGGACGCCGCATCCTCCGCGGCCTGGCTTTCGTGCAGGAGTTTCCGGAGGACAGCGGCTGGGCGCACCCCGTTGACGGACTGGTTGCCTACGTGGACGTCGTCAGCAAAACCGTGACGCAGGTGCTGGACACCGGAGTTGTCCCCGTTCCGGCCGAGCACGGCAACTTCACCGACCCGGAGCTCACCGGACCGCTTCGCACGTCCCAGAAACCCATCAGCATCACGCAGCCGGAGGGACCCAGCTTTACCGTCGCGGGCGGAAACCATGTTGAGTGGGAAAAATGGAGCGTCGATGTCGGCTTCGATGTCCGCGAGGGCGTGGTGCTGCACAACATTGCGTTCCAGGATGGCGACCGCAAGCGGCCCATCATCAACCGCGCATCCATTGCCGAGATGGTGGTTCCCTACGGCGACCCGTCGCCCATCCGGTCCTGGCAGAACTACTTCGACACCGGTGAATACCTGGTGGGCCAGTACGCCAATTCGCTGGAACTGGGCTGTGACTGCCTCGGCGACATCACCTACCTCAGCCCCGTGATCAGCGACGCGTTCGGCAACCCGCGCGAAATCCGCAACGGCATCTGCATGCACGAGGAGGACTGGGGCATCCTGGCCAAGCACAGCGACCTTTGGTCAGGCATCAACTACACCCGCCGGAACCGCCGACTGGTCATTTCCTTCTTCACCACCATCGGCAACTACGATTACGGCTTCTACTGGTACCTCTACCTCGACGGCACCATCGAGTTCGAGGCCAAGGCCACCGGCGTCGTTTTCACGAGCGCGTACCCGGAGGGCGGCTCGGACAATATCTCGCAGCTGGCGCCGGGCCTGGGCGCCCCCTTCCACCAGCACCTTTTCAGCGCCCGGCTGGACATGGCAATTGACGGGTTCACCAACAGGGTGGAAGAAGAGGATGTAGTCCGCCAGGCCATCGGGGAGGGCAACGAGCGGGGCAACGCCTTCTCGCGGAGGCGGACCCTGCTGGCCCGGGAGTCCGAAGCCGCCCGTGAAGCTGACGCCCGCAGCGGCCGGACCTGGGTCATTTCCAACCCGGGCTCAAGGAACCGCCTGGGGGAGCCCGTGGGCTACAAGCTCCACACCGAGGCTCAGCCGACCCTCCTGGCTGATCGCGATTCCTCCATCGCCAAGCGTGCGGCATTTGCCACGAAGGACCTGTGGGTGACCCGCTTCGCGGAAGACGAGCGGTACCCCACCGGCGACTTCGTGAACCAGCATGCCGGAGGAGCGGGCCTGCCCGCCTACATTGCCCAGGACCGGGACATCGACGGCCAGGACATTGTTGTCTGGCACACCTTCGGACTTACCCATTTCCCGCGGCCCGAAGACTGGCCGATCATGCCCGTGGATACGGTGGGGTTCAAGCTGCGGCCGGAGGGCTTCTTCGACCGCAGCCCGGTCCTGGACGTTCCCGCTTCAGCCCAGGCAGCCGGCGGCCACTGCCATGGTTAGCAGCTAGCTCATGACACCGATTCAGGCATGGTTCCGGGCAGCCGGGCCCAGGCTCCATTCGCGGATGTGCGCCGCCGTGACGGCCGGCTCCTGCCTCCTCCACCTGTGGCTGGTCGCCGGCAACCACCATGCGCTGTGGCTGAACCTCTCGATGCTGGCCATGGTTGCCGTATGCCTGCCGTGTTCGGTGCACATCTGGCGACACGTCCGCGTCGGCACACTCCACCGCGTCATGGCCTCCGCCCTGGCGATGGCGCTCCTCCACGCTGTCCTGCTGCTCGCCGCCGGACCGGCCAGCCACAGCCACGGAACGGTGGCGGCCGTCGGAGCCGCCGCCATCGCCGGAACCGAGGCCTTTGCGGGAACTGCCGCAGCCGCCTCGGCTTCGCTGGGTGTCATAGCCCTGGAGATTACGACGGCGCTGCTCGCCGCCACCCTCGTCGCCCGGCTGCGCCGTGGTCAGGTCGCATGCGTTTAGGGTGCCAGGCGGTGGTACTGGGAGCCGAAATGTATGAGCGGATCCACGGCCTCGGCCGCTGAAGCATCACTGCCCATGGCCAGGACCTCGCCCACAACGAGCAGGTGCGTGGCGGTCGGATGGGTCGCAACAGTCCGCAGTTCGAAGTAGGCGAGCGCTCCGTCGAGGATCGCCGATCCAGTGGCGGGTCCCCGGCGGTAGGGAACCTGGGCAAGCATCCCCTGCAGCGGAATCCCGGGACTGGCCAGCCAGTTCGCGGCGCCCTGATGCTTGCCGGACAGCAGGCTCAGTGCCCACGTTCCCGCCTCCGCCACCGCCTCGCCGATCCGGGACTCCGCATAGAGGCTGACCAGCAGGGTCGGCGGATCGTAGGAGACGGAGAGGAAGGCGCTCACCGTGGCTGCGTAGTCGCGGTTCCGCAGGGACGTGGAAACGACGGCCACGCCGGCCGCGATGTCGGCGCTGAGCCTGCGGTACAGATCAATGTCCGCGTCCGACGGCGGCCCGCCGGCCAGGCGATGGGCGTCCAGGTCTCCGGGGGTCTCCATAACGCACATCGTGCCACGCGGCGGCCACGCCCGCACCCGTTCTGTGCAGGGAAGGGTGCTGACCACCAGGGCTGCACCTTTCACCGTCACGAGCACAGTGGGACCATGCAACTATGAGCGAAAACACGGAACCCAGTCCGGAAAACACCGCTGCGGATCAGCCCAGCACTGAACGGCCAGGCACTGATCAGGCCGGTCCTGACGGCGAGGAAAAGAAGGCACCCGCCGAACGCCATGACGATCACAGCGCACCGTCCACGCACCAGACGCGCACCGTGGGCCAGCGGCGCCGGGATTCAGAAGAGAAGCTCCAGCAGCACCAGAAGGATGCCCGCGACAAGCCGGAACACTGAGCCTGGGCCCACGCGCCGGGCCGGCACGCCACTGCTGTACCTGCCCTGCATCACAAAACCCCTTCCCAAATTTAGCCGTGGCGCCATGCGACGCCCGACCCACTACGACTGAGGCGCGTCCAGCGCAATGGGGACCCTGCATGTGTAAGCCAATATGCCGCCGTCGTTAATCCTCCGTTCACCTTGGACCCCAATACTCGTTACCTGGGACCCCTAACTTCAATGAAGGTACACAACGTACGCAGCTCCCAATCCGAACGTCTCCGGTTCGGATCGCATCAGAAACCCTGGAAGGGGTACACCCAAGTGAAGGCACTCCGCTTCGGCCGCCACGCGGCAATCGCTGTCATCGCCGCTGGCGCACTCGCGCTCACAGCCTGCGGTTCAGACAACGCCACGAATTCCCCGGCAGGCACGCAGTCCGCTGCCGGCACCAAGGTCACCGGCACCCTGACCGGCATCGGCTCCTCCGCGCAGGGCGCGGCCATGGACGTCTGGAAGACCAACTTCGCCACCGCAAACCAGGGCGCCACCGTGCAGTACTCCCCGGACGGTTCCGGCGCAGGCCGCAAGGCCATCATTGACGGCTCGGCGCAGTTCGCCGGTTCCGATGCCTACCTGAAGGACGAGGAACTCACCAAGGCCAAGGACCAGTGCGGCCCGGACGGCGCCATCGAGGTCCCTGTCTACATCTCGCCGATCGCCATCGCCTTCAACGTGCCGGATGTTACGGACCTGAAGCTGGATGCCTCCACCGCGGCCAAGATCTTCCGCGGCGAGATCGCCAAGTGGAATGACCCCGCAATCGCCGCCATGAACCCGGACGCCAAGCTTCCGGACCTCAAGGTCACCCCGGTCAGCCGCTCTGATGACTCCGGCACCACCAAGAACTTCACCGAGTACCTCTCCGCTGCGGCTCCCGACGTCTGGAAAGACAAGGCTGACGGCGTGTGGCCCGCTTCGCTGAAGGGCGAGAACGCCAAGGGCACCTCCGGCGTCGTCAAGACCGTCACCGACACCCCCGGCGCTGTCACCTACGCCGATGATTCCGCCGTCGGCGGCAAGCTGGGCACCGCCGAGATCAAGGTCGGCTCCGAGTTCGTCAAGATCTCCCCGGACGCCGCCTCCAAGGCTGTGGACCTCGGCAAGGCTGTCGAGGGCCGCGGGGCCAACGACGGTGCCATCAAGCTGGACCGCACCACCACGGAATCCGGCGCCTACCCGGTAGTCCTGGTTTCGTACCACATTCTCTGCAGCACCTACGCCAAGCAGGAAACCGTCGATCTGGTCAAGGCCTTCGAGAAGTACGTACTCTCCGAAGAGGGCCAGAAGGCCGCTGCCGAGTCCGCCAAGTCGGCTCCGCTGTCCTCCACCCTGGCCGAAAAGGCCGTCAAGTCGGTCGAGTCCATCAAGGTCAAGTCGTAAGGTTTGACCCAAACGGCCGAGTTCCCCGCCCCGCCGCAAGGCAGGGCGGGGAACTTAGCCGTGTAATCCGCAGCTTCGAAAAGTTCCGCACTCCCGCAACATCAACACCGAAGGGCCAGGTATGACCACCACCTCCCTGACCAACCCCCAGGGCGCAGGACGTGCCGGGGATAAAGTCTTCTCAGGGGCCGCCTTGGCAGCAGGGTGCCTGATCCTCGCCGTGCTGTTTGGCGTTGCGCTGTTCCTCGTCATCCAGGCCATCCCGGCATTCACTGCCCCTGCGGAGGACATCCAGGGCGGCCAGGGATTCTTTGCCTATATCTGGCCGATCGTCGTGGGCACCCTGATCGCCGCCATCATCGCCCTGGTCATCGCCACCCCCGTGGCCATCGGCGTCGCGCTCTTTATCTCGCACTATGCCCCGCGCAGACTGGCCTCGGGCCTTGGCTATGTGGTGGACCTCCTGGCTGCCATTCCGTCGGTCATCTACGGCGCATGGGGTGCCGCCTTCCTGGCCAAGGAAATCGCGCCTGCCTACGACTGGCTCGCGAAAAACCTCGGCTGGCTGCCCATCTTCCACGGACCGGCTTCCTCCACGGGCAAGACCATCCTGACGGCGGGAATCGTGCTGTCCGTCATGGTGCTGCCCATCATCACGTCGCTGACCCGCGAGATCTTCCTGCAAACCCCCAAACTGCACGAAGAGGCCGCCCTTGCTTTGGGCGCCACGCGCTGGGAAATGATCAAGATGGCAGTCCTGCCCTTCGCCCGCCCCGGCATCATCAGCGCGGTCATGCTGGGCCTCGGACGCGCTCTCGGCGAGACCATGGCCGTTGCGCTGGTGCTCTCCTCCGGTGCTCTCACCGCCAGCCTGATCCAGTCCGGCAACCAGACCATCGCCGCCGAGATCGCGCTGAACTTCCCCGAAGCGGGAGGCCTGAAAGTCGCCACCCTGATCGCCGCCGGGCTGGTCCTGTTTGTGATCACCCTGGGCGTGAACATGGTTGCCCGCTGGATCATCACCCGGCACAAAGAATTCTCGGGAGCAAACTAAATGACCTCCACCCTGACCCCGGCCCGCAAGCGGTCCGCTCTCACCAAGGGCCAGTTGCCAAAATTCGCCCCGTACGCCGTCCTGGCCGCAGCGCTGGTCCTCGGGGCGGCCATCCTCGCGCTGATCGGCTTCAACGCCTTCGGCTGGGGCATCGTCTCCGCCATCCTCTTCGCCGCTGGCCTGGTGGGCTGGAGCGCTGCCGTGGAAGGCTCCCGCAAGGCCAAGGACAAACTCGCCACATGCCTCGTGGTGGGCTCCTTCCTGATCGCGCTGCTCCCGCTCATCTCCGTCATCTGGACCGTCCTGGTCAACGGCATCCCGGGCATCATCACCCCCGGATTCCTCGGCACGTCGATGAACGGCGTCACCGGTGTCTATGACAACAAGGCCGCGGAGGGCGGCGCACCCGTCCTTGGCGGCATCTACCACGCGCTGCTCGGCACGGTGCAGATCACCCTGCTGGCCACGGTCATTTCCGTGCCCGTGGGCCTCCTCACCGCCATCTACCTCGTGGAGTACGGCAACGACCGTTCCGTGGCCCGCGCCATCACCTTCTTCGTGGACGTCATGACCGGCATCCCGTCCATCGTGGCAGGGCTCTTTGCCGCCGCCTTCTTCTTCGCCGTGGTAGGCCCCGGCACCAAAACCGGTGCCGTCGCCGCCGTCGCGCTTTCCGTGCTGATGATCCCCGTGGTGGTCCGCTCCAGCGAGGAAATGCTCAAGATCGTCCCCAACGAGCTCCGCGAAGCCGCCTACGCCCTCGGCGTCCGCAAATGGCGGACCATCCTCAAGGTGGTCATCCCGACGGCGATTTCCGGCATCGCGTCCGGCGTCACCCTGGCGATCGCCCGCGTGATCGGCGAGACCGCCCCCATCCTCGTGACTGCAGGATTCGCTACCAGCATCAACAACAACGTGTTCGGCGGCTGGATGGCCTCCCTGCCCACGTTCATCTATACGCAGATCCTGAACCCCACCTCGCCGTCCAACCCGGACCCCTCCTCGCAGCGGGCCTGGGGCGCCGCCCTGGTTCTCATCATCCTGGTGATGCTCCTGAACCTCGGCGCACGCCTGATTGCCAGGGTCTTCGCCCCGAAGACCGGCCGCTAGGCGGGCCGTTTCCCGCCGGGACCTAGACTTCAATCCATACCAGCAAGTTAAGGAACATCATGTCCAAGCGCATCGACGTCAAAGACCTGAACGTCTACTACGGCAACTTCCTGGCCGTCGAGGACGTCAGCATCAACATCGAAGCCAAGTCCGTTACGGCGTTCATCGGCCCCTCCGGCTGCGGCAAGTCCACCTTCCTGCGGACCCTCAACCGCATGCACGAGGTCCTTCCGGGTGCCCGCGTCGAGGGCGAAGTCCTGCTCGACGGCGACAACCTGTACGGCCCGGGCGTGGACCCCGTCACGGTGCGCTCCCAGATCGGCATGGTCTTCCAGCGGCCCAACCCGTTCCCCACCATGTCCATCCGGGACAACGTGCTGGCCGGCGTGAAGCTGAACAACCAGAAGATCTCCAAGGGCGAGGCTGATGCCCTCGTGGAACGCTCGCTCCAGGGCGCCAACCTGTGGAACGAAGTCAAGGACCGGCTGGAAAAGCCCGGCTCGGGCCTGTCCGGCGGCCAGCAGCAGCGCCTGTGCATCGCCCGTGCCATCGCCGTGGAACCGCAGGTGATCCTTATGGATGAGCCGTGCTCCGCCCTGGATCCGATTTCCACCCTGGCCGTTGAGGACCTCATCAACGAGCTGAAGGACCAGTACACCGTGGTGATCGTGACCCACAACATGCAGCAGGCAGCGCGCGTGTCCGACCGGACGGCGTTCTTCAACATTGCCGGTACCGGCAAGCCGGGCAAGCTCATCGAGTTCGCCGAGACGAGCACCATCTTCAACAACCCCAGCAACAAGGCCACGGAAGACTACGTCTCCGGCCGCTTCGGATAAACCCCTTCGCGCAGCTAAGCGACTTCGCGGCGGCCACGCCGCCCGCTAAACACCCATCGGTTGTTCCGTAACTGGCCAAGTGAACAGTTACGGAGCAGCCGATGCGCGGTTAAGCCCCGGTGAGCGGAGAGAGCGCAAGCGCCAGCACGAATGCTCCGGCTGCCGTGGCAGCGGGGGTCAGGACCCACAGCGAGAGGATGTGCACCACTAGCCTCCGGTGCGTTCCGGACACGTGCTGGTTTTCCCCAGCACCGAGCACCCCTGACGTGACGGTGTGGGTGGTGGAGATGGGCCAGTGGAGCCCGATAGCTCCGATGAAGAGCAGGATGGCGCTGAAGCCCTGCGCAACCACCCCGCGGAGCGGATCAATCCGAATGAGCTTGTATCCCACCGTGTGGCAGATCCGCCAGCCCCCGAACAGCGTGCCGACGGCGATCATGACCGCCGAGAGCATCACTACCCAGAACGGGACCGAACCGCCGTCGCCGTACCCCGCCGCCAGGATGGCCAGGAGGAGGACGGCGCTGACACGCTGACCGTCCTGGAGTCCGTGGCCGAACGCGACGGCGCCCGCAGCTATTGACTGGGCAGCGCGGAAACGCTGATTGACGACGCTCGGCTGCGCATACCGGGCTGCCCACGTGACAGGGAAGACCAGCAGGTAGGCGCCAATGAACGCGATTACCGGGGAGAGGGCCAGCGGGAGCACCACCTGAAACAGGAGAGACTGATCCACGCCGCCTACGGAGTTTCCACCCACCAGTACACTCGCAGTTCCGGCGCCGGCCAACCCGCCAACCAGCGCATGGGTGGAGGACGAGGGCACACCCCGCCACCAAAGGAGCAGGCCCCAGATGCAGGCGCTGGCCAGCCCTGCCACGAGGACGGTGAGACCGCTGTCGCCCTGCGGCAGAGTTACCCAGTTTTGGCTGATGGCCACCGCCAGGCCGGCACTCAGCAAGGCGCCCACGAAGTTGAAGACGGCCGCCAGCAGCACCGCGACAGTTGGCGTCAAAGCACGGGTCCGGACCGCCACGGCCACGGAGTTGGAGACGTCCCTGAAGCCGTTAATGAAGGCGAAAGCCGCGGCAAGAACCACCACAAGCCCGAAGATGAACGCCGTCACCTCATGATTCCTTGACGATGATGCTGCCCACCTGGGTGGCGATGCGCCGCATGTCCTTGGTGACATCCACCAACTGGTTGGCGATGTCCCTGTTCCGGGCGTACTGCGCGGGCTTCATGTCCTTGAGCATGTCCGCCACCCAGACCCGGTGCGTCCGCTCGGCACGTTTGGCCAGCCGCACGATCTCGATCCAGTAGTCCTCAAGTTCGTCCAGGTCATTCAGCCGGCGCATGGCGTCCGCTGTGAGCTCGGCCTGGCGGCTGATGATCTCCAGCTGGTCCGCCGCGCGCTTCGGAAGCCGGTCCAGCTTGTACAGCGCCACCAGTTCAGCGGCGGCGTCCAGCCTCTCCATGGCCTCATTGAGGCACAGGGACAGCCCGTACATGTCCTCGCGTGGGAGCGGGTTTACAAAACTGGTCCGCATGTGGGTCAGCAGCGCGAAGTGCAGTTCGGCGGACTTGGCCTCGTGGTTGTGCATGTCGTCCACGAGCCGGTCATGCTCGGTGGCCGGCGCACCCAGGATTTCCGCCATGGTGGCACTCGCGAAAACAATCTGCCGGGCCAGCTGCGAAAGGAGGTTCAGCCCCGCGGGCTCCTGGGGAAAAAGGCGCAGCTTCATGAGTACCGGTCTCCGGAGGATCGTCAGGGCGGGGAACCGCGGCCCGTATGACTTGACGCCGGCCCGCAGCTAGTCAGTACTTTACCGGCAGCTGCATCCGGGCATGAAAATGGTGCCGAACCGGATACGCCTCTCGGCGGTAGGCCGCTCTAGGCGGCTAAATGTTGAAGCCCGGGGGTTTCGCGGCTCGGCACCAGTTTCAGTGTTCTACTTTGGCGGGACCAAGTCAACATTGACAGATCCGGTCCTATGGGTCAGTCCAGCTCGCCCAGCCGCCACGCATTGGCTGCATGTTCAAGATCCTCGGCGGTCTTCACCAGCAGGTGCGAATTCCGCGTCAGCTTGCGTGCGTGGCTCTCGTTGCTGTGGTCCGCACCGTCGGCCAGGGTGGCCTGTCCCAGCGCAACAACCCGGCAGAAGGCGGCCGAACGCTCCAGCGCGACATCGAAGTCGCCGTCGAATGCTCCGGACAAGATGGCATCAGCCATGGTCTTCATTTCGTCGGCCCCTGGCGGCTCAGCGGCTCCCGCCACGACGTTGGCGACCTGGGCCGTGTCCTTGCCTGCCTTGAAGTAGACCGAGATGCGTTCGGGGTCCTGGACCGTCGCCGCGCGCAGGGCGTACAGCCGCCACAGGGCGCCCGGCAGCGAGCGGGCAGGGCTTTCGGCCCACATCTCGGCGATGGCTTCGAGGCCCTGCTCGTCGGCCAGCTTCACGAGGCGGCTGGTGATGACGGGATCGTCGCTGTCGCGGCCGTGGCGCACTAGCGCCTGGGCGGCCAGGTGGGCCGCTTCGGAGACCCGTGCCGGATCCGCACCGCCCGCGAAAGGCTCAAAATCAATGGGCGCAAAAGGCTTCGGTTTGTGGTGCCGTTCCGCCCCGCCCGGACCGCTGGTTCCTGCTTTCTCGCTCATGGTCCCACGCTACTCCTGTGCCGGACGGTAATCGAGCGCGGGGTTTTGGCCCCCGGGGGGCAGCGTCGCGGCCGCAGGCGGGACAGAATTGAAAACGACGGCGGCGGCGGCAGGCCCGTCAGTAAGGCGCCGCGGACTGCGGTACAGTATTAAACGTCCAGAAATGGACTGGAACTGACACGCGTCTTGTGTGCCGTTGGCACGCGCTTCAACGGTCAGTTTGGGCCTTTAGCTCAGTTGGTAGAGCATCGGACTTTTAATCCGTGGGTCGTGGGTTCGAGCCCCACAGGGCCCACTCTTTTAGCGAAGAGTGGAAAGTCCCCGGTTCCCTGGCAACAGGAAACCGGGGACTTTTTGTTTGCCCTCTTTGTGCCTTCTTTGTGCCTTCGGCGGGTGCCTATTCGTGCTTGTGCCGCCGAGTCGCGCAGAATAAGCCCATGACGAAAAGCAACGCGCGGCTGCCGCGGCTTGAGGATGTGGCGGAACTCGCCGGGGTCTCGCACCAGACAGTGTCCCGCGTGATCAACAACCACCCCAACGTCAGCAAGGCCACGCGCGAGCGGGTCGAAGCGGCCGTTGCCGAACTGGGTTACCGGCGCAACACGGCGGCGCGGAGTCTGGTCACCCGACGCTCCCAGACCATCGGCGTCCTGGCCAGCGAGCTCTCCCAGTACGGTCCCGCCAATACGCTGCTGGGGGTTGAACAGGCGGCCCGGAACGCCGGCTATTTCGTCAGTATCGCGGCGCTGAAGTCCGTCAGCCGTGAATCCATTTTCGACGCCGTCAGGCACTTCATGGACCAGTCCGTCGACGGCATCGTGGTGAGCGTGCCCCACTCCGAAACCCTGCTCGCCCTCGCGGAACTGAAGCTCGGTGTACCGGTAGTGGCGGTCGGGTCGCTGGGAAACGAGGCCGTGAGCGGCGCCATGGTGGACCAGACGCGGGGGGCCGAACTCGCCGTCGGGCATCTGATTGACCTGGGCCACCGGCGGATCGGGCACGTCGCCGGACCGCAGGACTGGATCGACGGTGTAGCGAGGGCCGAGGCTTGGAGCGCCGCCCTGCGTACCGCGGGCCTTGAGGACGATCTCCTGATGACTGGTGACTGGAGCGCCGGCAGCGGCTACGAGATCGGCAGGAAGCTCGCCGCGGAACGCACCGCCACCGCGATTTTCGTGGGGAACGACCAGATGGCGCTTGGCCTGCTGCGCGCCTTCAATGAGGCCGGAGTCCGCGTGCCCGACGACGTCTCCGTGGTCGGCTTCGATGACCAGCCCGAGGCGGGCTACTTCACGCCGCCGCTCACCACGGTCCGCCAGGACTTCGAGGAGCTCGGCCGGCGCTGCATGGATCTGATGCTGACCGCTATCGGGGACGGCGACGGCGTAAGCGCCACGGTGGTGGAGCCCGAGTTGGTGGTGCGGCGCAGTACCTCTGCCCGCGCCTGATCGCCGCACTCCCGTCTGATCTGCCCCGGCAGAAATTTCCGGCAGCCTAAATACACCCGGGCTGGTAAGCTGATTGTTAGCGCTAACGTCGGGGGTTGGAATGTCACTGGGTTCAGAGATTAGGCGTCCCCCCGTGATGGAGGACGTGGCCAAGCTGGCCGGCGTTTCACACCAGACTGTCTCGCGCGTCCTCAACGCCCATCCGAACGTCAGCACGGTAACCCGCGAACGGGTCGAAAAGGCCATCGCGGAGTTAGGCTATCGCCGCAACACGGCAGCGCGCAGCCTGGTCACGAGACGGTCCCAGACCATCGGCGTTCTGGGAAGTGACATGTCCCATTACGGTCCGGCCAATACGCTCCTGGGGGTGCAGCAGGCAGCGCGGGACAAGGGCTATTTCGTCAGCATGGCCAGCCTTGACGAAGTCACTCCGGCCGCGATCAAGGACGCCCTCGAATATTTCATGATGCAGTCAGTGGACGGCATCGTCGTCATCGTGCCCCACGAGACAATGTTTGAATCGCTGATCACCATCAGCATGGCTGTCCCGCTGGTGGCTGTGGGCTTCGGCGTTGACGAGCGGCTGAGCGTCGCCGCGGTGAACCAGCGGATGGGTGCCAGCCTCGCCGTGCAGCACCTGGTGGACCTTGGCCATACAGCCATCGCGCATGTTTGCGGGCCGCCGGACTGGATCGACGCAGCCGCCCGCATTGACGGCTGGCGGCGTACTCTGGCCCAGGCAGGGCTGCCCGACTCCGTGCTGATCCGAGGCGACTGGAGCGCCGAAAGCGGTTACCGGGCCGGGCTTGAACTTGCGGCTGCCGGCAACGTCACCGCCGTTTTCGCGGCCAATGACCAGATGGCGCTTGGCGCCCTGCGTGCCTTTAGCGAGGCCGGCCTTCGCGTACCGCTGGACATCAGTGTTGTGGGTTACGACGACCAGCCTGAGGCCGCCTATTTGGTCCCGCCCCTGACCACTGTCAATCAGGGGTTCAAGGAACTCGGAGCCCGCTGCATGCAGATGCTTCTCTTCGATATGGCCAACGGCCATTCCGGTGCGTCGTCAGTCGTGAATCCAAGGCTTGTGGTTCGCTCCACCACTGCGCCGCCGTCGGGACCGTGAGCGTCCGGCTGGATCGGCGCCGTCGAGCCAGCTGATCAATTCCCGCCTTTGCTTCCCCGGCGCCAGGCCCGTCCCTCTATCTGCGTTGACCCAGGCCCGTCCCTCCATTGTGTTAATGGCGGGTGGCAAGCGCAGGGCCCGGCAGCGGGGAGCGTGCCGGGCCCTGCGGTGGAACCACCACATCACCAGTGATTCGTACCCTTACCGTGAGGTCAGGAGTCCAGAAGGAAAGTTGCGGCGGCCCTGTCGTTCTTGCCGACTTTGGCTACGGTCAGGACGCCTTGCCGGAGCAACAGATACGAACCGGACAGGTCGACCGACTCGAATGAGGCTCCTGCCGGATCTGAAAGGCCACCCCGCCGGATGAACGCCGACGACGACCCCGCGGTGGAAGCGATCGCCACCGTTGAGCCCTGGATCCGAAGATAACGCCCCTTGGCCAGGACGGGTTCGATGACAACGGAGCTTTTCTTGGCGTAGCCGGGAGCAATCCGGAACTGGGACGCTCCCAGCGTCGGTGCCGACGAGGCGGTGACGGTTGTTCCGTCATGGACCAGGTAGGCGCCCCGGGCCGATGCGGGTTCCATTCTGACGGGCAGTTCGCCGTCCCCGACGGGAACGCCGAAATCGGGCGTTCCATCTGCGTTCCAGTACAGTCGCTGAACACGTGCATGCCTGTTGGGGTCAAAGAGCGGGTTGCCGATCGGGTCGCGGTAGGACCTGGCGTGGTAAACGAGAACGTCATTGCCCGCTTCATCCACCGTGAAGGAGTTATGGCCGGGCCCGTACTGCTTTGACCCGTCGGACGTAGCCAGAACCGGCGTCGGGGCCTTGGTCCAGGAGGCCGCGTTAAGCAGATCGGCGTCTTCATTCGCCGTCAGCAGGCCTATGCAGTAGTTGGCGTCCGTCGCACTGGCGGAGAAGGTGACGAAGATGCGGCCGTTCCGTTTGATCACGGCGGGCCCTTCGTTCACTTTGTATCCCCTGGTTTCCCAGGCCAGCGTTGGCACTGCGATGCGGACCGGAGCGCTGGAGAGAGTGGACGGGGACGACATGGAAGCGATGAAGAGGCTCGAATTCACGCCGGTGTCGCTCTGGGCCCAGATCAGGTACCGCGTGCCGGCGTGCTCGAATGTGGTGGCGTCCAGTGAGAAAGTGTCGGCGTGCGTGTACACCCGGACTGGCGGCTCCCACACCGCAGTGGTCGGGTCCGCGGCGGCGGTGGATATCACGTAGATCCGCACCCGGAAAACGTCGTCGCTGTCGCCGGCGGCGAAGTAAATGTGCCATTTCCCGTCAAAGTGATGCAGCTCCGGTGCCCAGATGTAGCCTCCCATTGTCCCGGTGGCAGGCCGTGTCCAGACCACAGCTTCCGGGGAGCCGCCCAGTCCTGAGATGGAGGATGAAGAGCGGAGGACGATCCGGTCGTATTCGGGCACAGAGCCGGTGAAGTAGTACTTGCCATCCGTGTGCTTCATGAGCCACGGGTCCGCCCGTTGCGGAACGATGGGGTTGATGACCGGTGCTGAACCGGCAGGGGCGGCAGCCGCGGCTGGTGCAGTCACCAGAGCGCCGGCGCCGGCGCCGGCGAGCAGCACAGCGGCAGCCGTGGCAGTCCCGGTGCCGAGGAATGAGCGGCGTGAAAACTGCGTGTTGATGGGAACATTCATGCTGAAGGCATCCTTCCTGGGTCCTCTTCGCAGCGTGCGCGTGGCAGCACTAATCGGCAGCCCGCGCGGCGCAGCAGCGAAGGGGTGAAATGGTTATGGAGCTGATGAATTGGTGTGTGAACAAACCCGGACAGCCACGGAGGGCTGGAAATGGCGTGGACTGGTGCAGTTAGGCTCTTCTGGCGAATAGCCGCTGGAGCAGGATGAAAACGAGGAGCAGGCCTCCGATGACGATCTTGGTCCACCAGGAACTGAGGGTTCCGTCGTAGGCGATGAAGGTCTGGACAATTCCGAGTACGAGCACGCCCACCACAGATCCCAGGACGTAGCCGGTTCCGCCGGTCAGCAGGGTGCCGCCGATGACCACTGCGGCGATGGCATCGAGTTCCATGCCCTGGGCTGCGAGGCTGTAGCCGGAGAGGCTGTAGAAGGAGAACAGGATTCCGGCGATGGCGGAGCAGAGGCCGCTCAGTGCGTAGACCAGGATTTTGGTCCTTGTGACCGCCAGTCCCATGAGCATCGCGGAGTGTTCGTTGCCCCCGATCGCATACACGGTCCGCCCGAAGCGGGTGTGGTGCAGGACGAAGAAGGCTATGGCCACAATCGCGAGGGCGAGGAGAACGCCGGGGGAGACGAAGAGGTCCCCCGGAAGAGGGATCTGGGCCTGGGCCATGTTCGTGAAGAATTCATCCGTGACCGGGATCGAGTCGAGGCTGATGACGTAGCAGAGGCCACGGGCGAGAAACATGCCGGCCAAGGTGACGATGAAGGGCTGGATGTCGAAGTATTGGATGATCAGCCCCATCAGCAGGCCCAGCCCGCCGCCGATAAGAAGCACCAGGATGATGACGGCGGCCGGATTCCAGCCGTGCTGCAGGAGGGTGGCGCTGACCATCATCGACAGTGCGACGACGGCTCCGACGGAGAGGTCGATGCCGCCGGTCAGGATCACGAACGTCATGCCGACGGCGAGCACGATCAGGAAGGTGTTGTCGATGAAGAGGTTTAGGAACACTTGACCGGAGAGGAAGCTCGGGTACATCCCGGCGCCCACGGCGAACATGGCGATGAAGAGCCCGAGGGTTGCAAGGGTGGGCGCATAGCGGGCTCCTCCGCGGATGCGGCTGCGGGCGGGGGAGGGCTTTTTGACGGTCGGTGGCGTCAGGGTGGACAGGGGTGACATTAGACGGCGACCTTTTCCTTAGATCCGAGTTCCTTCGGGCCGGGTTTCTTTGAGCCGGGGTTGGGGCCGGCTTTGAGGTTCTTGAGCAGGTTCCGTGCCTTGGGCGCCTGCAGCAGGCATACGGTGATGACGACGAGGGCTTTGAAGACCAGCGTCACTTCCGGCGGGATACCGAGGGTGTAAACGGTGGTGGTGAGGGTCTGGATGATGAAGGCTCCGACGACGGTTCCCACCAGCGTGTACCGGCCGCCGGCGAGTGAGGTGCCGCCGATGACCACGGCGAGGATGGCGTCCATTTCGATGTAGAGTCCGGCGTTGTTCGCGTCGGCGGCGGTGACGTTGGAGCTGATCATCAGGCCGGCGATTGCGGCGCAGACGGCGCTGAAGACATAGACGATCCAGATGATGTTCCGTGCGCGGATTCCGGCGAGCCGGCTGGCGACGGGGTTGATGCCGACGGCTTCGATGAGGGTCCCTAGGGCCGTGCGCCGGGTGAGGACGGCGGCGAGGACAAACACGGCGGCGGTGATCAGGATGGAGATCGGAAGGGTGAGGAGGTATCCGGCGCCGATGGACTTGTAGGAGTCGTTGGAGACGGAGATGATCTGGCCTCCGGTGATGAGTTGGGCGATGCCACGTCCGGCGGTCATGAGGACCAAGGTTGCGATGATGGGCTGCACGCCGATGGTGGAGACCAAGAAGCCGTTCCAGACCCCCAGGAGGAGCCCGGCGATTACTGCGATGAGAACGGCCGTGGCGGCCGTGACGGGAGAGGCCGGTTCCGGGGAGGCTGCGATGTAGGCACAGGATGCTGCGCCGGCGATCGCCACGACGGCGCCGACCGAGAGGTCGATGCCCCGGGTGGCGATGACCAGGGTCATGCCAAGGGCGATAAGGATGGTGGGGGCGCCGTTGCGCATGATGTCGATGATGCTGCCGTAGAGGTGGCCGTCCTGCATTCTCAGGCTCAGGAAGTCCGGCCGGAAGATCTGGTTCAGCAGCAGCAGCAGGGCGAGGGCAATGACCGGCCAGGCAATGCGGTTTTTCATAAGGGATTTCATTGGGCACCTCCGGCGATGACCGTCATGACGTCTTCCACGGAGACGTCGTCATTCTTCATTTCGGCGACCATCGCCCTGTCCTTGATGACCGCGATGCGGTCACTGAGGCGAAGTACTTCTTCCAGTTCCGAGGAGATGAAAAGGATGGACATCCCCTCCTCCGCGAGCTTGTTGACCAGTTTCTGGATCTGGGTTTTCGCGCCGATGTCGATTCCCCTGGTCGGTTCATCGAGGATCAGCAGTTCGGGGGAGGTGACCAGCCAGCGTGCGAGGAGAACTTTTTGCTGGTTTCCGCCGCTGAGGTTGCGGATCAGCGCATCGGGGTTCGCGGGGCGGATGTCCAGGGTTGCGATGTATTCGGCGACCAGTTCGTCCTGGACGCGGCGGGGGATGCGGCGGGACCAGCCTTTGCTGGCCTGCATGGCGAGCACCAGGTTGTCGCGCACGGACAGGTCTCCGATGAGGCCTTCCTCTTTGCGGTCCTCGGAGCAGAACCCGATGCGCTTGTCGATGGCGGTGCGGGGGGAGCGCAGTTTCTGGCTGTCTCCCTTGATCTTGAGAGAGCCTTCATCGGCCCTGTCGGCGCCGAAGATGAGCCGGGCAATCTCCGTCCGGCCCGCTCCGAGCAGACCCGCGAGCCCGACGACTTCACCGGGGTAGATGGATAGGTCGACGTTGGAGACCGATCCTTTCCGGCCCAGACCGCTGGTCTCAAGGAAGGGGGGCAGCCCGGCAGCTGAACCGGCCCGCGTGCGGGCCGGGGCGTGGTCCAGTTCGGCGAGGGCTTCCATGTCCTTGCCGATCATCCTGGAGATGAGTTCCATCCGGGAGAGGTCGCGGGTCATGTACTCGCCCACGAGTTTGCCGTTGCGGAGCACGGTCATGCGGTCGGAGATCTCGTAGACCTGCTCGAGGAAGTGGGAGACGAACAGGATGGCCACTCCGCGGTCACGGAGGTCCCGGATGACACGGAAAAGCTGGTTGACCTCATCGGCATCGAGGCTCGATGTTGGTTCATCCAGGATGAGGACCTTGGCGTTGATCTCGACGGACCTGGCAATGGCGATGAGCTGCTGGACCGCTATCGAATGGGAGGACAACAGGGATCCGGGGTCAACATGGCCCAGATGCAGCTCCGCCAGGACCTCCCTGGTCCGGGAACGGACGCCCTTCCAGTCGATGGTGCCGCGGCGGCGCGGCTCCCGTCCCAGCAGCACGTTTTCTTCAACCGTCAGGTTGGTGCACAGATTGACTTCCTGGTAGACGGTGCTGATTCCGGCCGCCTGGGATTCGGCGGGAGTCGAGAACCGCTGGGGCGCGCCGAGCACCGTTATCGTGCCGGAATCAATGGTGTACACGCCGGTCAAGGCCTTGATCAGGGTGGATTTGCCTGCACCGTTCTCTCCCATGAGGGCGTGTACTTCACCCTGGAACAGGCGGAAGTTGACTCCGTCGAGCGCCTTAACTCCTGGAAATCCAATAGCTATGTCGGTCATCTCGACGACCGGAACGATTTCGTTCATCCTCGCATCTTTTCTGTGCTAGTTCTGCCGAGCGGCGGGCTGCCGTGCGGCGGCGGTGATCCGCCGCCGCACGGTCGTTCAGGGGTGCCCGGACTTAGTAAGGGCGGCTGGCGAGAACCTGCTTCGCCTGCTCCTGGGTGAAGGTCGTTTCCTTGGTCACGACACGCTCCGGAACGCTCTCACCGGCGACAACCTTCTTAGCCAGATCCATGAGCTGGTCACCGAGCATCGGGCTGCATTCGACGATGTAGTTGATCTTGCCGTTGCTCAGGGCCGTCATGCCGTCCTTCACCGCGTCAATGGTGATGATCTTGATGTCCTTGCCCGGGACCTTGCCGGCTGCTTCGATGGCTTCGATGGCGCCCAGGCCCTCATCGTCGTTATGGGCAAAGACAACATCGATCTTCGGGTTGTTCTTCAGGAAGGCCTCCATGACCTGCTTGCCGCCGCTGCGGGTAAAGTCCCCGCTCTGGGAGGCAATGATCTTGAGCTTCGGGTCAGCCTGGATGGCATCGGCGAAACCCTTCTTCCGGTCATTGGCAGGCGCGGATCCGGTGGTGCCCTGGATTTCGACGATGTTCACGGTGCCGGAGGCGGACTTGGAATCGTTGACGAGCCAGTCTCCGGCCTTCTTGCCCTCTTCGACGAAATCAGAACCGATGAACGTCTTGTACAGGGACTTATCTGAAGAATCCACCGCGCGGTCGGTGAGAATTACGGGGATTTTCGCGGTCTTGGCTTCCTTCAGCACGGTATCCCACCCCGACTCCACCACGGGGGAGAAGGCGATGACGCTGACCTTCTGCTGAATGTAGGAGCGGATCGCCTTGATCTGGTTCTCCTGCTTCTGCTGCGCGTCGGAGAACTTCAGATCGATCCCGGCCGTCTTGGCGGACTCCTGAACAGACTTGGTGTTGGCCGTACGCCAGCCGCTTTCGGCACCGACCTGGGCAAAACCCATGGTGACCTTGTCACTGCCCGCGTTGCCGGCAGCACTGCCGGTTCCGCCGCAGGCGGTCAGGGTAAGCATCGATGCGGCGGCAACCGCAATAAGGGACTTCTTGAACACAACATCCTCCCGGAAGCGTTAGTTACATGCAGGCGGGAGAATCTCGAACACCGCCATTGCTGCAAGTGAGCCGATGAGCTCTGCGACTCATTGTGAACGCTAACAAAGAATGCCGTCAAGTAGTCCGGGTCACAATTCGATGACTTGGCTGCCTCCTTGGCCGGCGGCGCGGCCAGCGGGGGACGGGGTTGAATCCCGGGAGGGGTCCGGCGAGCGATTCATCCGACAGCAATACTTGTCAAGCCTCTTTACAACACCGCGAAGATGTCCAATACTTTTCCCGACGCGCATTTTGTTAGCGTTAACAGCTTCTGTCACCCATTCACCGGCGGCCACGCCCGAGGACGGTATTGCACCCTGCAACCGTCGGCGGCCGCCCTGCCTGAGCTGCGCCGGCTAGCCGGCGGAACCGTTCAATGGAGAAAGGCCATCTCTTCCCATGCCATCACGTTCATCAAGTCCCGCAAAGCGGGCCTGCACCCTGGCGCTAGCCGGATCACTGGCGGCAGCGATGCTGTCACTGGCCCCGGCATTGGGCGCCAACGCAGAGTCCGCAAATCGAACCATCAACGTCAACGCCGCTGAGGCCGGGCCCAAGATCGATCCGGCCATGTATGGGGCCTTCTTCGAGGACATCAACCAGGGCGCCGACGGCGGCATCTATGCTGAGCTCGTGCAGAACCGGTCGTTTGAATTCAATGCGGGGGACAACCGCACGTTTACGCCGATGACCGCCTGGGAGGTCCTGAAGCGTGGCAGCGACGGAACTGCCGCCGTCGTCAATGACGACAACCGGCTGAACCAGAACAACCGGAACTACCTGAAAATCGAAGCTACCACTGCCGGCGCAGGCGCCGGCGCTGGAGTCGGGGTCCGCAACAGCGGCTGGAACGCGGGGCAGAAGCTCGAGGCGCACAAGAAGTACACCTACTCAGTCTGGGCGCGCACGTCCAACCCGGCCGGAACAAACCTGGCTGTAACGCTGGAGACCCCCGAAGGCGCCCGGCTCGATCTCGCGTCGATCAAAGTCAAAGGTGACAAGTGGGCTAAATACGATGTGACGCTGTCGCCCAAATCGTCCACCGGGGCCGGCCGGCTGGCGACAGTGGTGCAAGGGACCGGCACCGTCAGGCTCGACATGGTCTCGCTCTTCCCGAAGGACACCTGGAACGGCAGGGAAAACGGCCTTCGCAAGGACCTCGCCGAAAAAATTGCGGACCTGAAGCCGGGATTCCTGCGCTTCCCCGGCGGCTGCATCGTCAACACGGGGAGTTACGACACGTATTCGGCGCCCAATTACACCCGGTCCCGCACCTACCAGTGGAAAGACACCATCGGTCCGGTGGAACAGCGGCCCGCGAACCGTAACTTCTGGGGCTATAACCAGACGTACGGACTCGGCTACATGGAGTATTTCCAGTGGGCCGAGGATATGGGTGCGGCCCCGGTGCCGGTCGTGCCGGTCGGCGTCACGGGCTGCGGCGACAACAACAGCGCTCCGGACCAGGCAACCCTTGACCGGTACATCCAGGACACCCTGGACCTGATCGAATTCGCCAACGGTGACGCCAGTACCACGTGGGGCGCCAAACGCATTGCCTATGGCCACCCGGCGCCCTACAACCTGGACCGCCTTGAGGTTGGCAACGAAGAGTACAAGCCTGAATTCAAGCAATACTTCGTCCAGTTCCAAGACGCCATCCGCGCGAAGTATCCGCGCATCAAGATCATCAGCAACACCGGCCCGGATGACCAAGGCGCAATCTTCGACGACCTGTCCAAGTTCAACACCGATCGAAAAGTCGACATGGTCGACGAGCACTACTACAACGATCCGTCCTGGTTCCTGAACAACAATCACCGCTACGACTCCTATGACCGCAACAGCTACAAGGTCTGGCTCGGGGAATACGCATCGTTGGGCAACAAGCCGGCCAACGCACTCGCCGAAGCGTCTTACATGACCGGCCTGGAACGCAACGCAGACGTTGTGAAGATGGCCTCGTACGCGCCTCTGATCGCGAATGAGGCCAACACCCAATGGAGCCCGGACATGGTGTTCTTCAACGGAACCTCTGTGCGGACCACCCCCAACTACGAGGTCCAGAAGCTGTTCATGACCAACGTCGGCACCCAGGTGGTGCCCAGCGCGCAGAAGAACCCGGCCTCAACCGTGGTGCCGATTGCAGGGAAGATCGGGCTGTCCACCTGGGCCACCTCCGCCAAATACGACAATGTGAAGGTGACCGGCAGCGACGGAGCCGCGCTGTTCAGCGACGACTTCTCGGGCACGGCCGCCGCCTGGACGGGCAACGGCACCGGCTCCTGGTCGATCCAGGACGGCGCCTACGTCCAGTCAAGCACCACGGCACAGAACACCATGGTCACGGCCGGCAGCCCGGAGTGGAGCAACTACACGCTCAGCACGAAGGCCACAAAGCTGGCCGGTTCCGAGGGGTTCCTCGTCTCCTTCGGCGTCAAGGACACCGGAAACTACTTCTGGTGGAACCTCGGCGGCTGGAACAACTCGAAGTCCGTCGTCGAGAAGGCCGTCAACGGTGCCAAGACCACTGTCATTGAAAAGAACACCGTGATCCAGACCGGCCACGAGTACGACATCCGCATCGAAGTCACCGGGCGCACCGCGAAACTCTACCTGGACAACGTTCTGTGGGGAACGGTGGACGACACCACCGCCGATCCCGTCTACTCGGTGGTCACGAAGGATGAAAAGTCGGGCGACACCATCGTCAAGGTCGTCAACACTTCAACCGACAAAGCGCCGGTAGACATCAACGTGACCGGCGCCGCCAACATCGCAGCCACTGCTGCGGTGACGACACTCACCGAGACTGCCGACGGGCAGAACCTAGCCCCTGCCGCCAGCACTTTCAGCGGTGCAGGTCCGAAGTTCACCTACACCTTCGAGCCCAATTCCGTCACGTTCATCCGCTTGGCTGACGGCAGCTCACGCAAATAAGCGGGGCAACGGAGTTTTCAACGCGGAGGGGCCGGCCCGGCCAGCCGGCCGGCCCAGCCCGGCCCCTCCCGGCCCCTCCGCAGCGTTCAAAAAACGACACCCGTGCCACCTGGCAATTTCCTCCGCGGCAGGCCGCGGCAACGTATCGGAGATCCAATGACGAATCACGTATCCAGGCGTAATGTCCTCAGGCTCGGGGCGGCTGCGACGGCGCTTCCGTGGCTTCCATCGCTTGCAGCGGCAACGACGGCGGCCGCTGCGCAAGGGCCCATGGCGACTGCCAACGGCCTTGCCTCGGCCATTACCGTGCGTCCCTTCAATCTGTCCGATGTCACCCTCGGCCCCGGAGTGTTTGCGCGGAAGCGCGAGCTGATCCTCAAGTTCGCCCGGGGCTACGACGAGCGGCGCTACATCAACGTATTCCGGGCCAACGCCGGCCTCCAGCCCATTGCCGGCGTAACCCCCTTGCCTGCCGGCGGCTGGGAAGGCCTCGACGGAGAAGCAAACGGAAATCTCAGGGGCCATTTCACCGGCCACCACATGTCCATGCTGGCCCAGGCCTATGCCAGCACAGCTGAGGACGTGTTCGGGACGAAACTGCGCAACCTGGTGTCCTCGCTCCACGAATGCCGGCAGGCGCTGACCCGAGAACCCACCGTCCAAACAACCGCGGGGCACCTCGCCGGGACCGCCGTCGACCTGGCCAGGGGGGCCTACATGTACGGCCAGCTTCCCGCCGGTACCGCCGACGGGCTTCCCAGCATGACATTCGCCGCGTGGGTGCGTCCCACGGCTTCCGCCAACTGGACTCGAATCTTCGACTTCGGAAATGACACCAGGGCATATGCGTTCCTGGCGCAGCGCGACGGCAGCGGGCTCCCCCGGTTCGCCATCACGCGAAACTTCGCGGGCGGCGAGCAGACGATCGTCGGGTCCGCGCCCTTGCCGATCAACCAATGGAGCCACGTTGCCGTTACGCTCGGCGGGGGAACCGGCACCCTGTGCGTCAATGGTCAGCAGGTCGGCCAAAACACCTCCATGACACTGACCCCCGCAGCGCTCGGGAGCCTGGCGAATGTATGGCTTGGCCGGTCCCAGTACAACGACCCCCTGTACGCCGGCGCATACCAGGATGTGAACATCTGGTCGAGTGCCCTGACCGCAGCGCAGATCGGAGAGCTGGCCAGGGCACGAGCGTCCGCCACATCAGCAGGCGGCGGTGACATCGCCTCCGTCGACTGCGGTGAGACGAGCGGATCCACGCTCACGGACACGTCCGGCAAGAACCGGCATGCCACCCTGCGGCGCACCTGGGGCCAGCCCAGCCACCCCGGTTTTTTGGCGGCCTACCCGGAGACGCAGTTCATCGAACTGGAGACCCGAACCACCCCCGACTACACCCGTGTCTGGGCCCCTTACTACACGGCCCACAAGATCCTCAAGGGCCTGCTGGATGCTTACACGGCCACGAAGGAACCGAAAGCCCTTGACCTGGCGGTCGGCCTCTGCGACTGGATGCACTCGAGGCTGAGCAGACTCACCCCGTCCGTGCGCCAACGCATGTGGGGGATCTTCTCCAGCGGCGAGTTCGGCGGCATCGTCGAGGCTATCCTGGAGACCCACGGCCACTCCGGCAAACCGGAGCACCTCGAGCTCGCCAAATACTTTGACCTCGACTCCCTCATCGACGCGTGTGCCGACAACAAGGACGTCCTCACCGGCATTCATGCCAACCAGCACATCCCGATCTTCACCGGCTTGATGCTCATGTACAACACCACAGGCGAAGAGCGCTACTTCACAGCAGCCCGCAACTTCTGGGCAATGGTGACGCCCACGCGGATGTACAGCATCGGCGGAACCAGCCAAACCGAATTCTGGAAAGCGCCGAACCAGATCGCCGGCACGCTCGCTGACACCAACGCCGAAACCTGCTGCGCCTACAACATGCTCAAGCTCTCACGTGAACTGTTCTTCAAGGAGCAGAACCCCGCATACATGGACTACTACGAGCGGGCACTCGTGAACCAGGTGCTCGGCTCGAAGCAGGACCAGGACAACGCCGAATTGCCGCTCGCGACCTACTTCATTGGCCTTGAGCCTGGCGCAGTCCGCGACTTCACCCCGAAGCAGGGGACCACCTGCTGCGAAGGCACCGGCATGGAATCAGCGACGAAGTACCAGGATTCCGTGTACTTCACGGCCGAGGACAACAGCGCACTGTACGTGAACCTGTACATGCCCTCCGCACTCAACTGGCCGGACAGGAACATTACAGTCACCCAGGAGACCGCTTATCCGTTTGAGCAGCGGACAAAACTTACTATCGCCGGGTCCGGCCAGTTCGAGCTCCGGCTAAGGGTCCCGGCGTGGGCCACGGCAGGCTTCACCGTCCGCGTCAATGGGACTCGTATCGATGCCCAGGCGACGCCCGGCACCTACTTCACCGTCGCCAGGACGTGGAAGAGCGGCGACTCCGTTGAGATTGACTTGCCATTCACGCTCCGAGCCGAACGGGCCTTGGACGACCGGACTATTCAGACCCTCATGTACGGACCCGTCCACCTCGTCGCACGGGACAACCGCAGTACCCTCCTACCGTTCAGCCTGTATGGAACGGCCAAGCTCAACGGAGACCTCGCCCCGGCCGTGCAGCCGCTCGCCGGCAAACCCCTGCACTTCACCCTGGCCGGCGTCGAACTGGCACCCTTCCTCGAGGGAACGACCGATGCCTTCCACTCCTACTTCCGGCGGACTGAGCCGTCAGTGGTGTTTGGCGGCGCCGAATCCGGGGTCGCCAACCCCATGCGGGCCAATAAGTCCACCCTGCTTGACGACGTCTGGGATGCTGCTCCCTTCCTGAACAAGCCGGAACTGCTGAAGGGTGTGGCCCGGGTGGCCGGCACATGGGTCACCGAAGGCGGGCTCACCCAGTCTGATGCTGACCGAATCTACCGGGCCGCGCAGCGCGGAGCCTTCTCGCCTCCGGCAGGGGAGATCGATGACCTCCAGGGGATCGCAGATGCAGCCCGCGCGGCGGGCACCATCACCGTCGAATCCCACGCAATGCTGAGGGCCCGGCTGGAGTCGGCCCGGAAGGCAGCTGCGGAGAAGACCACGGCGAAGACCGTGCAATACCTCAACCAATACATCGACTTTGCCCAGCGAAGCGTCGGTGAGCCGGCCCTGCGGGACCTTCTGGTCAGCGGCGCGCAGGCGCTCATCATCAGGCTGACCTCCTGAACCGGTCTGCCCAAGAGGCCGGCATTTAGTTCCCATCCCGTCAACCGCGGCCTCGCGGCCGCCCTAACGAAAGCATCCTTCATGCCCCTAACGATTCTCAGAGCCCGCACAGGGCCGGCCGTCCTCACGGCGGCTGCCCTTGTGCTTGGCGGCCTCGCCGCAGGCGCCCCCGCCCAAGCCGCAATTGACGACGGCCTCGTCCTCAAATACAGCCTGACCGAACCGGCCAGCTCTGTAGCCGAAGACACCTCCGGACATGGCCGCAACGGCGTGATCAGCGGCGATGCCACCAGCCTGGGCAGCGAAGGGCTGCAGCTCGGCGGCACGGACGCCCATGTCCGCCTGCCGAACGACGTTATGCGCGGGCTCGACTCCATCACCGTCTCCACCGACGTGAAGATCGCGCCCGACCAGGGTGCCCCCTACTTCATTTGGGGACTGGGCAACACCAGCAACGGCGCAGGCAACGGCTACCTCTTCACCACCGGCAACTCCTACCGGACCTCCATCGCCAGCGGCAACTGGTCAACGGAGCAGACCACCAGCGCCAACCGCGATCTGGCACGCGACGCGTGGAAAACCATTACCTATACACTCAGCGGCGGAACGGCCGTTCTCTACGAAGACGGTACGGAAGTTGGGCGCAAGACCGGCGTCACCATCACCCCGGGAAGCATCGGGGGAGGAACGACGACGGCGAATTACCTTGGCAGGTCCGTCTACACCGGAGACAAGTACCTGAAGGGGCAGGTCCGCGACTTCCGCATCTACAACCGTGCCCTCTCGGCAGCCGAAGTACGCGAGCTCGGCTACGTGTCCCCGGAACAGCGGGTGGCCCTCGATCTCCAAAATCTGTCGCTCGGAGACACCAGTGCTGTGACGGCCGACCTGAAGCTGCCCACTGCCGGACCCAACGGCTCGGCTTACACCTGGACCTCCTCCGATCCGGCTTCCGTGTCACCCCAGGGAATTGTGTCCCGCCCGGCCAACGGAACAGGAAACGCCACCTTGACCCTGACCGCCACGGCCACCTCCGGCGCGGCATCGGCGTCGAAGTCGTTCTCCGTCACGGTGCCCGAAGACATCAGCGACGACCAGAAAGTCAGCGAGGCTGCCGCAGGACTGAACGTGTGGGATGCCGACGCGATCCGCGGGAACATCACCCTACCCGCGGCGGGGTTGCTCGGAACCAAGGTGGAGTGGAAGTCGAACCACGACGCCGTCATCACTGCCACCGGCGAAGTCAACCGGCCCGCCTACGGCAGCCGGGCGGCAAGCGTTGATCTGCAAGCAACCGTCACTCGCGGCAAGGCGAAGTCCAAGAAGAAGTTCCGTGTCACCGTCCTTCCGCTGCCCAAGACAGAGGCCAAAGAGGGCTACGCCTTCGCGTACTTCACCGGCAACGACATCGCCGGGGAGAACATCTCCATGGCTGCCAGCCGGGGAAATGACGCACTGAAGTGGGACGAACTCAATGGCGGAAAGCCGGTGGTGAAGTCCAGTCTTGGCACAAAGGGCCTGCGCGACCCGTTCGTCATCCGCTCGCCGGAAGGCGACAAGTTCTACATGATCGCCACGGACCTCTCCATCGGCAGTGGAACCTCGTGGGACGCCTCCCAGCGCCAGGGCAGCCAGTACCTGGAAGTCTGGGAGTCAACGGACCTTGTGAACTGGTCCGGGCAGCGGCACGTCAAAGTCTCCCCGGACACCGCGGGAAACACCTGGGCGCCTGAAGCCCATTACGACGAGAAAATCGGAGCCTACGTCGTCTACTGGGCCTCCAAAATCTATGCCGACAACGACCCGGGCCACGCGGGCGGCACCCACAACAAGATGATGTACTCCACCACGCGGGACTTCCGGACCTTCAGCGAGGCCAAAGTCTGGAACGACCCGGGTGACTCCGTCATCGACTCCACTGTTATCAAGGAGGGCGACACCTACTACCGCTTCACCAAGGACGAGGCCCGTGTCTCCGGGTGCCTCGACATCATGCAGGAGAAGTCCACGGATCTGCTGGCCGTCGATCTGCCCGAAACGAACCCGCGCAACTGGTCCCTGATGGCCAACTGCATCGGCAAGAACGCCGGGACCGGCGGCGTTGAAGGGCCGACCGTCTTCAAATCGAACACTGAGGAGAAGTACTACCTGTTCGTGGATGAGTTTGGCGGCCGCGGCTACATCCCGCTGGAGAGCACCAGCCTGGAGAACCCCAACTGGAAGCTCTCGACCAACTACGAGCTGCCGCGGGCTCCGCGCCACGGCACCGTCCTGCCCGTAACCAAATCGGAGTTGGACCGGCTGCACAGCCAGCTGGGTTAAGGCCCCGCGTCTCAGCGCGCCGCATCGCAGCGTCTGACATTTAGCAGGACAGGGGGCTCCGCCATGCCGGCGGGGTCCCCTGTGCTGTTTTTGCAACCGCAGGACCTGGAAATTGGTCACGGCCAATGCTTGACGCGCGGATATGTTAGCGTTCACAATCTAAGAGAATCATTTACGTTTTCGACACCGGGCACAGGGGCCAGTACCTCCCGGATGGAGGTTTTAGCATGCAATCTGTTGATGACACCGGTTTCACTGCCGGCAGCGAAACCTATGTGATCGGGGTGGATTACGGCACCTTGTCGGGCCGTGCCGTGGTGGTGCGGGTCCGCGACGGCAAGGAGCTGGGCAGCGGTGTGTTCGACTACCCGCACGCGGTGGTCACCGGGGCCCTTCCGGCGGATGTGGCGGACGTAGCCGATGGAACAGTAGCCCGGCTTCCCGGGGAGTGGGCGCTTCAGGTGCCGAACGATTACCGGGATGTACTCCGGCACGCTGTGCCGGCGGCGATCGAGGATGCGGGGATTGACCCGTCCGCGGTGGTCGGGATCGCGACGGACTTTACGGCGTGCACGATGGTGCCGGTCAAGGCTGACGGCACTCCGCTGAACGAGCTGCCGGGCTTCGCGAACCGGCCGCACGCCTACGTCAAGCTCTGGCGTCACCATGCGGCACAGGGCCAGGCGGACCGCATCAATGCGCTGGCGGCGGAGTTGGGCGAGACGTGGCTTCCGCGCTACGGCGGGCTGATCTCGTCGGAGTGGGAGTTCGCCAAGGGCCTGCAGCTGCTGGAAGAGGATCCGGAAGCGTACGCGGAGATGGACCATTGGGTGGAGGCGGCGGACTGGATCGTCTGGCAGCTGTGCGGCAACTATGTCCGCAACGCCTGCACGGCCGGCTACAAGGGCATCTACCAGGACGGCAATTACCCGTCCGAGAAGTTCCTGGCCGCCCTGAATCCGCAGTTCAGGGACTTCGTGTCCGCCAAGCTGGAGCACACCATCGGCCGCCTCGGCGACGCCGCCGGCTTCCTCACCGCCGAGGCCGCTGCCTGGACCGGACTGCCTGAGGGCATCGCGGTGGCCGTCGGCAATGTGGATGCTCACGTCACTGCACCGGCGGCCAAGGCTGTGGAGCCGGGCCAGCTCGTGGCCATCATGGGCACGTCCACGTGCCACGTCATGAACGGGGATGTGCTGCGCGAAGTGCCCGGCATGTGCGGGGTGGTGGACGGCGGCATCGTGGAAGGACTCTGGGGTTACGAGGCCGGCCAGTCCGGTGTGGGTGACATCTTCGGCTGGTTCACCAAGTACGGCGTCTCCCCGGAATACCACCAGGCTGCTGCGGCCGCGGATCTGGGCATCCACGAATACCTGACCGAACTGGCCTCCAAGCAGGCGATCGGCGAGCATGGCCTGATCGCCCTGGACTGGCACTCGGGGAACCGGTCCGTGCTCGTGGACCACGAACTGTCCGGTGTGGTGGTGGGCCAGACGCTGGCCACGCGCCCGGAGGACATCTACCGGGCGCTCCTGGAGGCCACGGCCTTCGGCACCCGCACCATCGTTGACGCCTTCCGCGACTCGGGCGTGCCGGTGAAGGAATTCATCGTGGCCGGCGGGCTGCTGAAGAACAAACTCCTGATGCAGATCTACGCCGACATCACCGGGCTGCAGCTCTCCACCATCGGCTCCGCCCAGGGCCCGGCCCTCGGCTCTGCCATCCACGCGGCCGTCGCCGCGGGCAAGTACGCGGACATCCGGGCAGCCGCGGCGGCCATGGGCTCAGCCCCCGGAGGCGTTTACACTCCCATTCCGGCGAACGTCGCGGCCTACGAGGAACTCTTCCGGGAGTACCGCACTCTGCACGACTACTTCGGCCGGGGAACCAACGAGGTCATGCACCGGCTCAAGGCCATCCAGCGGAAGGCCGCCAGCCAGCGCAACGACGCCAAGTCCCTGCAGGCACGGGCCCTCCTCACCGAAGGAGTCCCCGCGTGAGCGCCCTGCTGGATACCCTGGCCCGCGTCCGGGCCGAGGTCTGCGCACTCCACGCCGAACTCACCCGCTACGAACTGGTGGTCTGGACCGCCGGCAACGTCTCCGGGCGCGTCCCGGGCTATGACCTCATGGTCATCAAGCCCTCCGGGGTCTCCTATGACGACCTGACCCCGGAGCTCATGGTGGTCACGGACCTGTACGGCACTCCGGTCACCAGCCTGTCGGCCGACGCCAACGGCGAACCGGCGCAATGGGAGAACCCCGCACTGACTCCGTCCTCGGACACGGCTGCGCACGCCTACGTCTACCGGCACATGCCGGACGTCGGGGGAGTGGTGCACACCCACTCCACCTACGCCACGGCCTGGGCGGCGCGGGGAGAATCCATCCCGTGCGTGCTGACCATGATGGGTGATGAATTCGGCGGCACCATCCCGGTGGGCCCGTTCGCGCTGATCGGGGACGACTCGATCGGCCGCGGCATCGTCGAAACCCTGCAGGCCTCCCATTCGCCCGCGGTCCTGATGCAGAACCACGGCCCGTTCACCATCGGCAAGGACGCCCGGTCCGCGGTCAAGGCCGCCGTCATGTGCGAGGAAGTGGCCCGCACGGTCCACATCTCACGGCAGCTGGGCGAGCCGCTTCCCATCGACCCGGGCCAGATCGAATCCCTCTACGCCCGCTACCAGAACGTCTACGGCCGCTAGGCCCCACAACCTGGCCGCTAGGCCCCACAACTTTTCAGGAGAAACACATGTCCGACGCCAACACCACCTCCCTGGAGTCCTACGAGGTCTGGTTCCTCACCGGCAGCCAGCACCTCTACGGGGAAGACGTGCTGAAGCAGGTCGCCGCCCAGTCCCAGGAGATCGCCGCCGCGCTGAACGAGTCCTCCGAGGTCCCGGTCAAGCTGGTCTGGAAGCCTGTGCTGACGGATTCGGATGCCATCCGCCGCACAGCGCTCGAAGCGAACTCTGATGATTCGGTGATCGGCGTGACCGCGTGGATGCACACCTTCTCCCCGGCCAAGATGTGGATCCAGGGCCTGGACCTGCTCCGCAAGCCCCTCCTGCACCTGCACACCCAGGCCAACGTGGAACTGCCGTGGGCGGACATTGACTTCGACTTCATGAACCTGAACCAGGCCGCGCACGGCGACCGCGAGTTCGGCTACATCCAGTCCCGCCTCGGCATCCCGCGCAAAACCGTCGTCGGGCACGTGTCCAACCCGGAGGTCGCCCGCCAGGTCGGAGTCTGGCAGCGCGCCTCGGCCGGCTGGGCCGCCGTCCGGACCCTGAAGCTGACCCGCTTCGGTGACAACATGCGCAACGTCGCCGTCACCGAAGGCGACAAGACCGAAGCCGAGCTGCGCTTCGGCGTCTCGGTCAACACCTGGTCCGTCAACGAGCTCGCCGACGCCGTGCACGGCGCCGCAGAGGCCGACGTCGACGCCCTGGTCGCCGAGTACGAGCGCCTTTATGAGGTGGTTCCGGAACTGAAGCCCGGCGGCGCCCGCCACGAGTCCCTGCGCTACAGCGCCCGGATTGAACTGGGACTGCGGTCCTTCCTGGAGGCCAACGGCTCCGCCGCATTCACCACCTCCTTCGAGGACCTCGGCGAACTGCGCCAGCTCCCCGGCATGGCCGTCCAGCGGCTCATGGCCGACGGCTACGGCTTCGGCGCCGAGGGCGACTGGAAGACCGCCATCCTGGTCCGCGCCGCCAAGGTCATGGGAGCGGGCCTGCCCGGCGGCGCCTCGCTCATGGAGGACTACACCTACCACCTCACCCCGGGCCAGGAGAAGATCCTCGGCGCGCACATGCTCGAGGTCTGCCCCTCCCTGACCGCCACGAAGCCGCGCGTCGAGATCCACCCGCTCGGCATCGGCGGCAAGGAAGACCCCGTCCGCATGGTCTTCGACACCGACGCCGGCCCCGGCGTCGTCGTTGCCCTCTCCGACATGCGCGACCGTTTCCGCCTCGTGGCGAACGCCGTCGACGTCGTGGACCTCGACGAACCGCTGCCCAACCTGCCCGTCGCCCGCGCCCTCTGGTCACCCAAACCGGACTTCGCCACCTCCGCCGCGGCCTGGCTGACCGCCGGCGCAGCGCACCACACGGTCCTCTCCACCGCCGTCGGCATGGACGTCTTCGAGGACTTCGCCGAAATAGCCCAAACCGAACTGCTCACCATCGACGACGGCACCACCATCAAACAGTTCAAGAAGGAACTCGCCTGGAACGCCGCCTACTACAAACTCGCCGGCGGCCTCTAGCCCCTCCTGCAGCCTGATTGCGTGCCCGGCCTTACGGGGCCGGGCGCGCAACAAGCTGAACTTTGACCTCCTGCCTGTCCGACCCCCGGCGGAATTCAACCGTCACGGTCTGCCCTGGACTCTTGCTCCTCAGTGCGGCGAGCAGGTCCTCGGGCGACGCGAGCTGGTCGCCGTCGAGCCTGATGAGCACGTCACCCGGCCGGATGCCGGCCTTGGCTGCCGGTCCACCCTCCTGGACCGAGAGCGCCAGCGCGCCCCGGGTGTCCGGCAGGCCCAGCCGGTCGGCGATCTGCTGGGTGATGTCCCCCAGCCCCAGGCCAATGAAGGAGTGATCGGCGGTGCCGTCCTCCCGGAGTTGGTCTGCCACTTTCACCACGGTGGCGGCCGGGATGGCGAAGCCAAGCGCCACTGCCCCGGACGACGGCGGAATGTACGCCTCGCTGATGCCGACCACCTCGCTCCTGCTGTTCACCACGGCACCGCCGGAGTTGCCGGGGCTAATCGCGGCATCGGTCTGGATCAGGTCCACGAGGGACTGGCTGCTTGACGCCGATCCCGGAATCTCCCGGTGGAGGCCCGAGATGATGCCCGCCGTCGCCGTGTTTTCGAATCCCAGCGGCGAGCCAATAACCACTGCCAGCTCGCCGATCCGGGGCAGTTCTGACTGGAACTTGGCGGCGGGGAGGCCTGTCCGCTTTGCCTCCACCAGTGCTAGATCCGAGATCGCGTCAGTTGCCCGTACGTTTCCGGCCACGCGCTGGCCATCGGCGAAGCCCACTTCCACTGTGCTGTTGCCTCGCAGCACGTGCTCGTTGGTGAGTATCAGACCCTCCTGCGAATACACCACGCCGCTTCCCAGTCCGCCGTCGGTGAAGACTGTCACCACGGAAGGCTGGATGTTGCTGACGATCGTGGGAATGTCGGCCGCCCCTTGTGCGGTTGCCTGACCGGTGCCGCCCTTACCCGGCGTCGAACTGGCCGGCGTTGAACTGGCCGACGGCCCGCCTGCAACAGCGCTCCCCGAAGCGCTCTCAGATGCGCTGCCTGAGGGGGCGCCTGAAGACTGCGTGGACGACGGCGGTGCCGGACTCTGCCCGGGCGCGGTGCAGCCGCACGCAATGGTTGCGACGACGGCCGCCACGCCGAGGATGCCCGCCGCGCGGGACGCGCTATGGGGTGTCGCTTGCCGGAGGTTCATCGAACTTCTTCTCGCTGCCGGACTTGTTCGAAAGCTGATTAAAAGCTAATCCCGGCAGGGAGCGGCTGCCCGAGTGGATTAGTTTGCCATTTCCGTGCGGGCTCTTGACGCGCGGTCAAGCACGAGCCCGGCGGCCGCGCCTGGAAGCAGACCATATTCCACCCGTTCGCCCTGACCTCGCGGCATGCCGCAGGCACGGTGCTGCAGCTCGCCGTCAAATCCCCACTGCTGAGCGGCGGCAAGACGGCGGACTTCGCAGCGCTCTCCGCTGTGGCGACCTTTGACGCCAAGGCCGGCGAAGCGGTGGTTTTCGCCGTCAACCGTTCGGCGGCCGAGGACCTGACCCTCGACCCCTCGGTGGCCGGGCTGGGCAACGTGCGCCTCATCGAGGCGGTCACCTACGCCAATAAGGACCCGTACTGGCACGCCACTGCGGACGACTCCACGTCCGTGCTGCCGGGGGAGAACGTCAGTGCAAAGCTCGACGACGGCCGCCTCACCGCTGTCTTACCGGCCGTGTCCTGGTCAATGATCCGCTTGGCTGTGGAGTCCTGAACTAACCCGCCGCCGGCATGATGCGGACCGGCTCCTGCCGGTCCGCATCATCGGGTTCCACTTTCAGTCCGTAGAGGGCCTCGAGGGCGGCAGTGTAGTCGTCCTGCCGGCCCGCGGCGGCGAGTTCACGCGCCCTGGCCGTGGGCACGTGCAGGAGCTGCCGGACCACCCGCCGCAGCGCGAACTCCACGGCTTCGGCGGTGGCGGTGCAGCCATGCTGGTTCTTCACCCGAGCCAGTTCGCTGGCCAGCACCTGCTGCATGTGTCCGCGCAGGGCCACGATGGCCGGATCCATTACCCGGGCCTGCCGGTCCTCCTCGAACCTCAGCGCAGCCTGCCGGACCAGTTCCGCTGCCTGCCGGACACCGTCCGAGTGTTCGCGCGGTGAGGCAAGCCGCACCTCATCGAGCGTGATCAGCTCGATTCCGGGCAGCTCGCCGGTGGCCGGCTCAAAGTCCCGGTTAAGGGCAAGATCGACGACGACGAGAGGCTCGTTCGTGCCCTGCCGGAATAGCCTGAAATCCTCGGTGCCCAGCCGGGTTCCGCGCCCGCTGCAGCCGATAACCACGTCCGCGCCCTGCACCGCGGCCGTCAGTTGGGACCGTGTCAGTGCCGCAGCGCCGCGGGGCGCGGCAAAGGACTCAGCACGTCCGGACCAGGAGAACACAGACACTTTGGCGCATTTTCCGGCGGCCAGCAGCGCCAGCGTGGTCCCGGCGTAGGCCCCCGTGCCAATGACAACCACCGACAGGCCGGATGGGCCGCTTCTTGCCAGCCTTGCGGTGGCCAGGTCCAAGGCAACGGAAACCATCGAGCGCCCGGCGTCTCCCAGCGTTGTCAGGGCCCCGACGTCGCGCGCGGCCCGGGAAGCGGCCTGGAAGAGCCGGATGAGGGCGCCGCTGGCAGTTTCCGATTCCTGGGCGGACGTGAGTGCCCGGCGCAGTTGGCCCGCGATTTCGCGTTCGCCCACCACCGCAGAGTCCAGGCCCGCTCCTACCGAAAAAAGATGCTCGGTCAGTGCCGCGCCGGCCAGGAAATCCAAGGACTGCGCCAGCTCTTCTTCGGGGATGCCGGAGCAGCGGCTGATCGCTGACTGCACGCGCTGGCGTGCAGCAGACGGCTCCGTGCCGGACGAAATCTCGAAATAGACCTCGAAGCGGTTGCAGGTGGACAGCACTACGACCCCCGCTACGTGGGTTGGTTCCACAACAGCTGCAGGGGTGATCCGTCGCGGGCCGGAGCCCAGCCGCGCCAGGAAATCCAACCCCGTTCCCCGATGCGAGGCAACCAAGGCAAACAGCCGCCCGTCCGGGGCAGTCCGGTCCCCGACGGGCATTTCAAGACCGACGGGCATTGAAAGACTTACGGGCCCCTCAAGACTTTGCGACACGTCTGCCCCTCTTCCTCAACATTCCTCCGCGACGAGGAGTCCCACCACGAAACCCTGTGGCCAGGCGCCGTTGCCCGGCCACAGAGCTTGGAGACCTTGAAACAGGGTGGGCCCCCCACCTTGGGAAATACCTGCGGGCGGGGCGGTCCGCCGGACTTTCTGCAACGATGTATCCAGACGTATCGCCGTGAGAAGGAGCCTTGGATGGCCGTGACCATGAATGATGTTGCACGTGCAGCGGGGGTTTCCCTGAAGACGGTGTCCAATGTCCTTAATGACTATGAGTTCATCAGGCCCGCCACCAGGCAGAAGGTACTGGATGCCATCGCCGAGCTTGGCTATGAGGCCAACCTGACGGCCCGGAGCCTCCGGTCAGGAAAGTCGCGCATGCTTGGCCTGGTCCTGTCCGACCTTTCAGCGCCGTACTACGCGGAGCTCGCCTCGCGTCTCATGACCGTGGCCTCCGCCCGGGGCTATCGCGTGCTGATTGAGCAGTCGGCCGCTCTCGAGGCCAATGAGCTCAGCGCCCTGCAGGGGCCCTTCCGGCAGCTGACGGACGGACTGCTGTTCACTCCGCTGGCGCTGGAGCCGGACATGGTTGCTGGCCGGCGCGGAAGCAAGCCACTCGTGATGCTCGGCGAGCACATCGACGACGCCCGGTTCGACCTTGTCACGATGAAAAACGTGGGGGCTGCCCAGGCGATCACCGCCCACCTGCTGGCGGGAGGCCGCCGTCGGATAGCAGTGATCGGAGCGGCAGTGGAGGACCACACCGGAAGCCCCGGCCTGCGCCTGACCGGCTACCGGGCGGCGCTCGCCGCCGCCGGGGTGGACTTTGATCCGGCCCTGGTAGTGCAGTCCGAGTGGCGCCGCGACGCCGGCGCGGCGGCGGTGGGCGAGCTGCTGGACAGCGAAATAGGGTTCGACGCCGTCTTCGGTCTGAACGACGCGTTGGCGCTGGGCGCCATGCATGAGCTCCTCGTCCGCGGTGTGAAGGTGCCGCAGGACGTCGCCGTGGCCGGCTTCGACGACATTGATGAGGCCCGGTTCGCGTCGCCGTCGCTCACCACGGTGTCACCGGGCATGCAGGAGATCGCCGAGCGCTCGGTCGGGCTGCTGATCGACCGGATCGAAGGGACGGAGACAGCGGACAGGGGCGTCCACATTGAAGCCGGGTTCGAGCTGAGGATCCGCGCCTCGGCACCCTAGGGGAGGTGCCGGACAGCCCGCGCCGGCGGCCCGGTGACTGGACCCGCCGCGGAACGGGAATCGGAAATCTCGCGGAAATGTCCACGGCTTACGCTGGTCACGCACCACCGCACGGGTGCATTGTTGCTTAGGTTCATTGTTGCTGAGGTTCACTGTTGCTTAAGTTCACGGTTGCGCAGGCAGTGTTGTGCAGGCGCTGTCGTGTAGGCACAGTTACTGGGGAGCATTTGCCGGGGCGCGCCGCGGTGGTGCCCGTCGTAGAAGGGATTTCGTAATGCATCTGTTGCCCCGCGAGCAGGAGAAGCTCATGATCGTGGTCGCCGCCGACCTCGCGCGTCGCCGCCAGTCGCGCGGACTCAAGCTGAACTTCCCTGAGGCGGTCGCCATCATCAGCTATGAACTGATCGAAGGGGCGCGGGACGGGCGCACCGTGGCCGAGCTCATGAGTTACGGCACCACGCTGCTGGGCCGCGACGACGTCATGGAGGGCGTGCCTGAGATGATCCACGACGTCCAGATCGAAGCCACGTTTCCTGACGGCACCAAGCTCGTCACAGTCCACGATCCCATCCGATAGGGAGCCCCATGATTCCGGGAGAGTATGTCCTGCGGAGAGAACCGCTCACCGTCAATGCGGGACGCGAGGCGATCGACGTCGCGGTTGTTAATACGGGTGACCGCCCTGTGCAGGTGGGCTCGCACTACCACTTTGCCGAAGCCAACAGCGCCCTGGAGTTTGACCGCCAGGCAGCCTACGGGCGCCGGCTCGACATCCCGGCCGGGACCGCGGCACGCTTCGAGCCCGGCGACAGCAAGACAGTCAGGCTGATCGAGCTTGCCGGCAGCCGCGAGGTGTTCGGGCTGAGCAACGCGGTCAACGGAAGCCTGGGGCCGGCACAGTCAACGGCCGGGGGAGCATAATGAGTTTCGAGATGTCCCGCAAGCAGTATGCGGACCTGTACGGCCCGACGACGGGCGACGCCATCCGCCTGGCCGACACCGAGCTCTTCCTCGAGATCGAGAAGGACCTCACCAGCTACGGCGAGGAAGTGGTGTTCGGCGGCGGTAAGGTGATCCGCGACGGCATGGGCCAGAACGGCCAGGTGGTGCGGGATGAGGACGTCCCGGACACCGTGATCACCAACGTGGTGGTGCTGGATTACACCGGCATCTACAAAGCGGACGTCGCTCTCAAGGACGGGCATATCTTCAGGATCGGCAAGGCCGGGAACCCGCAGATCGCCGACGGCGTGGACATCGTGATCGGCGCCAGTACGGAGATCATCGCGGGGGAGCGCAAGATCCTCACCGCCGGCGGAGTAGACACGCATATCCACTTCATCTCCGCGGACCAGGTCCCCACGGCGCTGTGCAGCGGCGTGACCACCATGGTGGGTGGCGGCACCGGCCCGGCGGAAGGCACCAAGGCCACCACCGTGACGCCCGGCAAATGGCACATTCAGCGGATGCTGCAGGCGGCCGAGGGCCTCCCCATCAACATCGGCCTCTTGGGCAAGGGGCACGCATCGGCGGTCGAACCGCTGGCCGAACAGATCCGTGCCGGGGCCATCGGCCTGAAGGTCCACGAGGACTGGGGCTCCACCACCTCCTCGATCGACACCTCCCTGAAAGTTGCGGACGACTACGACGTCCAGGTGGCGATCCACACCGACACCCTCAATGAGTGCGGCTTCGTGGAGGACACCATCCGGGCCATCGACGGCCGCGTCATCCACACTTTCCACACCGAGGGCGCCGGCGGCGGCCACGCCCCCGACATCATCAAGATCGCCGGCCTGCCCAACGTCCTGCCCGCCTCCACCAACCCCACGCTGCCGTACACCCGGAACACCATCGAAGAGCACCTGGACATGCTCATGGTGTGCCACCACCTCAACCCGGACATCCCGGAAGACGTGGCGTTCGCGGATTCCCGCATCCGCGCCGAAACCATCGCCGCCGAGGACGTCCTGCAGGACATGGGGATCTTCGCCATAACCTCCTCCGACTCCCAGGCCATGGGCCGTGTGGGTGAGGTGATCACCCGCACCTGGCAGGTGGCGGACAAGATGAAGAAGCAGCGCGGAGTGCTGAGGGACCCCGCCGGCGGCACGCACGGATCCGCAGAAAGCGACAACTTCCGGCTCAAGCGCTACGTGGCGAAATACACCATTAACGCGGCGATCGCCCAGGGCATGGCGGACTCCATCGGCTCGGTGGAGGAGGGCAAGTTCGCGGACCTGGTGCTCTGGGATCCGGCGTTCTTCGGCGTGAAGCCGGAGCTCGTGCTCAAAGGCGGGCAGATCGCCTACGCCCTGATGGGCGACGCCAACGCCTCCATCCCCACCCCGCAGCCGCGCACGATGCGGCCCATGTTCGCAACCTTCGGCAAGGCGCTGCAGCAGTCCTCCATCACGTTCCTGTCCCAGGCCGCCATCGACGCCGGTGTGCCGCAGGAGCTCGGACTGGAGAAGGTCATCCGGCCTGTCTCGGGGATCCGTTCGCTCACCAAGGCCGACCTCAAGTACAACGATGCGACCCCGGACATCGAGGTGGATCCCGAGACGTACAAGGTGACAGTCGACGGCGAGGACGTCACGTGCGAGCCTTCGGATGTGTTGCCGATGGCCCAGCGCTACTTCCTCTTCTAGGCGCTACCGGTTCAAAGCACCACCGCTGTCAAAGCACTACGGAGAACGACATGATTATCGAGAAGATCCTGGGCAACCTGCACGACCAGGCCCCGGGTACGGATCCCTACTTCGGGCTGCACAAGGAAAAGGTGGTGCTGCCCAGCGCCCAACTGGTCAAGCGCATCCAGCGCGTCACCACCGACCACGGCAAGGAACTGGGCATCCGGCTTCCCGCGGGTTCTGCGGACCTCCGCGACGGGGACGTCCTCTTCGTAGCCGAAGCCAACGTGATCGTGGTGTCAGTGCTCCCCTCCGATGTCCTGGTGATCGCGCCACGGACCATCCACGAGATGGGCGTCGTGGCGCACTCCCTTGGCAACCGGCACCTGCAGGCGCAGTTCTTCGACGCAGCCTCCGAGTATGCGGCCGAGGTCATGGTGTGCCAGTACGACCACACCGTGGAGGACTACCTCAAACACGTCGGAGTGCCCTACGACCGCCAGGAACGCGTCATGCCCGTACCCTTCCGCCATGCCGAACACTCGCACTGAAATCGAGTCCGCCGGTCGAGGGGACTCCGCCGGTCGAGCGGACTCCGCCGGTCGAGCTTGTCGAGACCAGGTTTCGCTCCCCAACCGCTCCCTAACCCCGCAAGCTCGGCCAGGGAACCCTGCGGTCGTGGCCCCAGGCGCAATCAGCGGGGGCTATCAGCTCGCCCTGCAGCAGCTCACAGACTCCGCGTTGCCCACGGGGGCGTTTGCGCACTCTCTTGGCTTTGAGACCTATATAGAGCGCGGGCTGGTGCATGACGAGGAGACTTTCGGGGTTTGGTTGTCAGCGTTCATCGGGCAGCAGCTGACGTACTCTGACGGGCTGGCCATCCGGTTCCTTTATGAGGGCGCCCCGGTTGAGGAGCTGGATTCCGTGCTCACGGCTCAGCTCCTGCCGCGGCAGCTGCGCGAGGCCAGCATCAAGATGGGCACCCGGCTGCTGGAGATCGGCTCCGAAGTCTTTCCGTCTCCCGAGCTCGTGGCGTACCGGGAGCTGGTGACCGCAGGCCGGGCCGCCGGCCATCAGCCGCTGGCGTTCGCCGTCGTCGCCCGTTCCCTAGGCGTCCCGCTTCCCGAAGCGCTCGCAGCCTACCTGTTCGCCGCGGTCACCTCGCTGACCCAGAATGCGGTGCGAGCCATTCCGCTCGGGCAGAACGCCGGCCAACGGCTGCTGCGGAAAGCGTCCGACGGCGTTGCTGCCGCCGTCGGGCACGTCAGCCACCTTTCGCCGGACGATTTTGGGGCAGTCAGCCCCGGGCTGGAAATTTCGCAGATGCGGCACGAGCGTCAACGTGCCCGCATGTTCATGAGCTAGTAGGAGGACACAATGTCTGAACCCATCAAGATCGGCATCGGCGGCCCGGTTGGCGCCGGCAAGACCCAGCTGGTGGAGCGTCTCACCCGCCACATGAGTCGCGAAATTTCCATGGCCGCCATCACCAACGACATCTACACCATCGAGGACGCCAAGATCCTGGCCGCCAACGGAATCCTTCCGGAGGACCGGATCATCGGAGTCGAAACCGGCGGCTGCCCGCACACCGCCATCCGCGAAGACACCTCCATGAACACCGCAGCCATCGAGGAGCTCAAGAAGCGCCACCCGGACCTCCAGGTGATCTTCGTCGAGTCCGGCGGCGACAACCTCTCCGCCACGTTCAGCCCCGAACTGGTGGACTTCTCGATCTACATCATCGACGTGGCGCAGGGCGAAAAGATCCCCCGCAAGGCCGGGCAGGGCATGATCAAGTCCGACCTCTTCATCATCAACAAAACCGATCTCGCCCCGCACGTCGGCGCAGACCTCACTGTCATGGAGCGGGACTCTCGGGAGTTCAGGGGCGCCAAGCCGTTCTGCTTCACCAACCTGAAAACGGATGAAGGGCTCGACGCCGTCATCGAGTGGGTGCGCAGGGACGTCCTGATGCTCGACCTGGCGCAATGAGTGCGACGGCGCGTGGTTCGGCCCCGCTGGTCGAGCCGGTGGGGAGCGCGACCGTGGGGCCGCGATTTCGACAGGCTCAATCAGCGGAGAGCCCGGTGGGGAGCGAGACCGTGGGATTTGGACAGGCTCAATCGGCGGCCATGGGGGAGCTCGCCTTGCGCATCGAGCAGCGCGCGGGCAAGTCCGTGGCCTCCCATCAGTACCATCGGGGCGCCTTGCGGGTTTTGCGGCCGCACTATCTGGATGAGTCGGGGCAGGTTTGCTACGTGCTCGTGAATCCTGGAGGCGCCTATCTTGGGGCTGATCTTTATGTCATTGACGTGGAGGTGGGCGATAAGGCGAAGCTGCTGCTGACCACCCAGTCCGCCACCAAGATTTACCGGACTCCGGGGTCGTTTGCCGAGCAGCGGATGACCGTCCGGCTGGGGGAGGTGGCGCAGCTGGAGCTCGCTCCTGACCAGGTCATTGCGTACCGGGAGGCCAGCTACCGGCAGAATACGCACATTTCGGTCCGGCCGTCATCGAGTCTGGTGATGGCCGAGGTGGTCACGCCGGGATGGTCCCCGGACGGGGCGTCGTTCCGCTACGAGGAACTGCGGCTGCGCACCGAAATCCACGTCGAGGGCGCGCAAGGCACCGACCTTCTGGCGCTGGACAACCTGCTGATCCGGCCGCCCTGCAACGATGTCACCGGCATGGGGTTCATGGAGGGCTACAGCCACCTGGGTTCGCTGGTGGTGGTGGACGCCCGCGTGGACCAAGCGCTCGCCGACGAACTCCATGCCCTCACGGCCGGCCACGACGCCTACACCGGCGTGTCCCTCACGGTGTCCGTTGGCGGAACTGCGGGCCTGGTCCTGCGGTCGCTGTCCAACAGCACAGAGGAACTCGCCAGGCTGCTGGGTGACTGCACGGCGCTGCTGCGGAAACGCTGGTACGGGCAGGCGCGCCTGAACCTGAGGAAGTACTGATGACCACACTGACCCAGTTCGCCGCGCTCTACCGCGAGCGGGAGCGGCTGCCGGTCCGGACGAGGCTGATGATCACCTTTGGTGCGGTGGCCGCACTCCACCTTGCCGCCGTCGTGCTTCTCTTTGTCGGAAGTCTGGGGGTCGGAAGTCTTGGGGCCGGAAGCCTTGGCGCCGGAACGGCGACGGCGGGACAGCCGCTGGCGTTGGGCCTGGTGCTCACTGCCTACCTGGCGGGCATCAAACACAGTTACGACTGGGACCACATCGCCGCGATAGACAATTCGACGCGCAAGTTCGTGGCCCAGCGGAAGGAACCGGTGAGCGTCGGGTTCGCGTTCAGCCTGGGCCACAGCTCGGTGGTGATCCTGGCCGGCATCCTGGTGGTGGGCGGCGCAGCGATGGTGGGCCAGTTCATGGAGGATGGCACCACCGGGAACCTGGTGCTGGGGCTGGTCGGCAGCGGCGTCTCCGGGCTGTTCCTGCTGGCCATGGGACTTTTCAACGGTTCCGCGTTTGTGCGGGCCGCACAGGCCTACCGGAGTGTTCAGGGTGGCGGGGAAGTGCGGGTCGAGGATCTCGAGGCGAAGGGGTTCGTTGCACGGCTGCTGGCCAAACCCTTGTCCCGTGTCCAGCGGCCGCGGAACATCTACGTGATCGGATTCCTTTTCGGGCTGGGCTTCGATACTGCCACCACCATCGGACTGCTGGTCATGACGACGGCGGCATCCCTGGCCGGAGTTTCCCCGCTGGCGCTCCTGGCGCTCCCGCTGGCGTTCACCGCCGCCATGACGCTGTGCGATACCACGAACGGCGTCGCAATGATGCACATGTACAGGTCGGCCATCCACAATCCGTTGCGGAAACTGGGATTCAACGCCGTGATCACGGGTATTTCGGCGGTGTCCGCCCTGTTCGTCTCCGTCATCACGCTGGGCGGATTCTTCAACGCTGCCTTTGGCCTCGATGACCCGCTGACCACCTGGCTGGGAAAAATCGACCTGGGCGACGCCGGACTGCTCCTCATCGCTTTGCTCCTGGCCGCATGGGGTGTGGCCACGGTGCACGGACGGCTAAAGGGCCGCTCCCCGGCAGCGTAACCTGAACACAGGCGCACCCTATGACGCGGACCGGGGCGGGTGCAAGGATAGGACGCATGGAACTGCACATCACAGGGGATCCCGCTGCCGATAAATTGCTCAGCGATGACGCGTTTGCGCTGCTCACCGGCATGCTGCTTGACCAGCAGGTGACCATGGAGTCGGCGTTCGCCGGTCCCGAAAAGATCCGGACGCGCATCGGATCCATGGAGCCCGCTGCGATCGCCGGGTACGACCCCCAGGGCTTCGTGGAGATGTTCAAGGAGCGGCCGGCAGTGCACCGCTTCCCGGGATCCATGGCCGGACGTGTCCAGGCCCTCGCCGAGACCGTGCACCGCGATTGGAACGGGGACGCCGCAACCATCTGGACGCAGGGTGACCCCGACGGCCAGGAGGTGCTGCGCCGGCTCAAAGCCTTGCCCGGATTCGGCGAGCAAAAGGCCAAGATCTTCCTTGCGCTCCTTGGCAAGCAGTGCGGACTACAGGCGGAAGGCTGGCGCGAGGCCGCCGGCCACTACGGCCAGAAGGATGCGTTCCTGTCTGTTGCCGACATTGTGGATCCGGAGTCGCTGAGCAAGGTGCGCGCCAGCAAGCAGGCTGCCAAGGCCGCTGCCAAGGCTGCGAAAACCGCCGGGGACTGACGCTTCGGCCTGTACGGCGCCGCCAAGGCGACGTCAGACAGCCAGCCTGGCCCGGAGCCCGCCGATAATTACATCCAGGCCGAAGTCGAAGGCGTGCCCGCCCCGTTCCTCCGTGGGGCCTGCGTTGCCGAGCGCGCGCTTGAGCGTGGGATAGCCCTCCGCCGGGGGATCCCAGACAACTTCCGGAGCCGCCAGGTCCAGGGCTGCGCCCAGGGCAAAGCTGTCGATGGTGGAGATGGCCGCCACCACGTCCCGTCCCCGGAACCCCGCACTCTCCAGGGCCAGCGCGAGGTCCTCGTAGAGGCCGATGACATCCGGATCCGTGATCGTCTGAAGGACCAACAGCGGGGCCAGCCGGGGGTGGCGGACGAACGCGTCCCGGTAGGTACGGATCAGGACCCGGAGGGCAGCTTCCCAGTCGCTGTGGTCCACCGGCGGATACGGCTCCTCGGTGATGATCCGGTGCCGCAGGAGCTCCAAGATCTCGTCCCTGCCGCTGACGTGGTTGTAGATGGAGGACTGGCTGACGCCGATCCTCTTCGCCAGTTTCGGGAAACTGAAGTCTCCGCCCTCATCAACCAGCTCCAGGGCCGCCGTGGTCAGGGCCTCCACGGATATCAACGGGAGGAGCGGGCGCCCCATGTGTTCTCCTGACTGCAGCTCTTGAAGGTCAAGCCCAGCCTAGTCGGAGGGACCCCGCGACGTGCGGAGAGCGGCGGAAACGGCGGGGCAGCACCTTTCCCGTTGCTACAGTGCGGTGAATTTCAGCAGCAGTGCGTGTTCGGGGTTGAGGGCGGGCATGGGCAGTCCCACCTCGGCCAGGAAACGGCCGCCCGCAACGGCGCCGTCCGCCAGCCAGGCCGGGGGGCGGACCTGCGTGAACGTGTGCGAATAGTCGGCGTCACCCGGGGCCGGGAAGACGGCCTCCACACGGTACTCCCGGTCCGGCGCCAGGCCGGGGATGGAGATCCGTCCCGGCTGTTCCGCGAGGGCGGTGCGTGTGCTGACCAGGGCGAACAGCGCCGCCGTCGTGCCCTGCGCGACACCGCTGGGGGTCACTACGCCGTGGAGCATGAGGGAATCGTCGGGCACGTCCGCGCGGACCGTGCGCCCTGAATGGATCAGGTTCCGGTGTTCTTTGTAGAGTCCGATGAAGCGTTTGAGTTCCTCCCGTTCGGCGCCCTGAACGTTGCGGACATCCCATTCCATGCCGAAGTGGCCGAACAGGGCGGTGATGGCGCGGAAGGACAGGTCGTGCGTGCGGGCGGTGGTGTGTGACGTGGTGGGCCCAATGTGTCCGCCCACCAGCTCAGGCGGAACCACCACGCCGGTCCAGCGCTGGATGGTCTGCCGTTCCAGCGCATCGTTGCAGTCCGAGCCCCAGATGCGGTCGGTGCGTTCCAGTATGCCTAGGTCCACGCGTGCCCCGCCGGAGGAGCAGCTCTCAATTTCGACGCCCGGATGGGCCTTGCGGAGTTCGTCGAAGAGCCTGTAGGCGGCCAGGGTCTGCTCGTGGACCGAGGAGCGTCCGCCGTGCCCGTGCTCCAGCAGGTCGCGGTTTTGGTCCCATTTGAGGTAGCTGATGTTGTTTTCACTCAGAAGGGCGTCAATGCGATCGTAGATGTACTGCCACGCCTCCGGGTTTACGAGGTCGATGACGTGCTGCTGCCGCCATTCAAGTGGCAGGCGGCCGCCGTCCTTGTAGCTCTGGACGGACGGGCCAACAATCCATTCGGGGCGCGCACGGACAATATCGGAGTCGAGGTTGACCATTTCCGGTTCCACCCAGAGGCCGAACTCCATGCCGCGGGAGGTAACGGCGTTGATCAGTGGCGTGAGGCCGTCGGGCCAGAGTGATTCGTCGACGTACCAGTCGCCGAGGCCGGCGCGGTCGTCACGGCGTCCGCGGAACCAGCCGTCGTCGAGCACAAAACGCTCAACACCAAGCTCCGCGGCGGAGTCGGCCAGTTCCATCAGGGTGGCCAGGTTGTGGTCGAAGTAGACCGCTTCCCAGACGTTCAGCACCACCGGACGAGGCTTGCCGGCGGGCAGGCCGGTGGCGGCGGCGGGCAAAACGTGATGGGGGCGGGACCGGAACCAGTTGTAGAACGCCTCGCTGATGCCGTCCAGGCCGCGGTCCGAGTAGGCGGCGAACAAGGTGGGGGTGGTGTAGCTGCCGCCCGGATCAAGGACGACCTCAGCGGGGCCCAGGAGCTCCGAACCGCCGATCATGGTGCGGCCGTCCCCGATGCTGTCGGCGAACTGCTCGTGGTTGCCGCTCCAGGCCAAATGAGTGGCCCAGACCTGCCCGTGCCGGTTGCCAAAACCGGCGGTTCCGGCGGCGAAGAGTAGGGAGGAGTCGTGCCCGGTGCGGCCGTGCCGGCCCGTGCGGACCCAGGTGCCCTGCTGGATGGGGCGGCGCTGCGGGTGGCGTTCCCGGCACCAGCGCCCGGTGAGGTCAAGGATTTCGACGGCTTCGGGCGCCACAGGGAGGACCGTGGCCAGCTCGTCGAGCTGATAAGGCGTGGCGCCATCGTTGGTGAGGGTGTGGCGCAACTCCAGCAGGCCGCCGTCGTGCAGGGTCAGGGCGGAGGAAACGGTGAGGCCGGCGTCGGGATCGGACTGGACGATCACCGCGGAGGTCCCCTCGGCATCGGCGCTCACTAGGCGGAGGCGGGCTGAGAAGTCCAAGCCGGAGACGCCGTCGGCGATGCGGTGGCCGCGCAGGGCGGGACGGCCCCGCCAGCCGGCTGAAGCCTGCGGCAGGAGGCCAGTCGGTACAGTGGCGTCGACGGACGACGGCGGGATGGCCGCCGTAAGGATGGCGAGGTCCGGCAGCGTGCTGCCAAGGTCCGCGCCCCAGTGGATGACCTCAGCCCCCCCGCTGTCGAAGCTGATCACTAGGGTGGTTCCGGCGGAACGGAGGTGGAGGGGATTCATGAATGCTGTCCTTCTGTGTGGGAGTAACGGGGTGGGGCTGCGCGCTGCGGGGATTCGATGCCCGCGGCGCGCAGGAGTGAGCTGGCGGGGTTTTTGTCGGATGGTACAGCGTTCGGGGGTCTACGCGAGAGTCGCAGCCAGACTCTCCGCACTCGCCGCAGCGATTGGCACAACTGGCACATCGACACACCTCGGAAACGATCACTTATCGCCTTCGACGACCGGGATATAGGCGGGGCATTAGGTGCGGACGGTCACGGTGATGTCTGATTCGGCTGCGAATTCGTCGATCGCCGTCAACTCCTCCTGCGTGAACGCCAGGTTGTTTATGGCGGACAGCGTGTCCTCGAGCTGCTGGACGCTGGAAGCTCCCACCAGCGCGGACGTGACGGGCGAGCCCTTGGGCTGGTCGCGGAGGATCCAGGCGATGGCCATCTGCGCCAGTGATTGCCCGCGGCCGGCGGCGATCGTGTTGAGCCCTCGGACGCGGTTCAGTTTGTCCTCGGTCAGCGCGGATTCGGACAGGAACCGTTCCTTGGCCGCACGCGAATCGGCCGGGATGCCGTTCAGGTAGCGGTCCGTCAGCATTCCCTGCGCCAGCGGGGAGAAAGCAATCGAGCCGGCACCAACCTGGTCCAGCGCCTCGTACAGGTTGGGGGCGCCGTTCTCGGTCCAGCGGTTCAGCATGGAGTAGCTGGGCTGATGGATCAGCAGCGGGGTGCCCAGTTCTTTCAGGATCCGCGCCGCCTCGAGGGTCTGTTCCGGCGTGTAGGACGAGATGCCGGCGTAGAGCGCCTTGCCGGAGCGCACGGCCTGGTCCAGAGCGCCCATGGTTTCTTCCATGGGGGTTTCCGGGTCCGGCCGGTGGCTGTAGAAGATGTCCACGTAGTCCAGGCCCATCCGGCCCAGCGACTGGTCGAGGCTGGCGAGCAGGTATTTGCGGGAGCCGAAGTTGCCGTAGGGGCCGGGCCACATGTCGTAGCCGGCCTTGGTCGAGATGATGAGTTCGTCGCGGTACGGGGCGAAGTCGTCCTTGAAGTGACGGCCGAAGTTGGTCTCTGCCGAGCCGTCCGGGGGTCCGTAGTTGTTGGCGAGGTCGAAGTGGGTGACGCCGAGGTCGAAGGCGCGGCGGAGGATGGCGCGCTGTTCATCGAAGCGCTTGTCGTCGCCGAAGTTGTGCCACAGGCCCAGGGAGATGGCGGGAAGTTTGAGGCCGCTGAGTCCGACACGGCGGTAGGGCATGGACTCGTAGCGGTTTTCCGCAGCGGGGTAAGTCATAGGTTCATCCTGTCGGGACCGCTCATATGCAGGTCCGGGGTCACGGGTTCTCTGTTGGTTGAGGTGGTTTCCGGCTGCTATTCATCGTGGGATGAGTGGTTCCTGGTCACGGTTTCCAGGGGAGAGTGTTCCCATCGCGGCTTACCATTGCTGCTTTTCCTGGATGGTTCCGTACGGGATGTCGGGGTGGAGCTGGACGGTGAAGTCCCGGGGGGAGTGCCGGGCAACGAGGATCCCTTTGCCGCCGCAGAGCGGGGCCCGCTCGGCGAGGATGTTCACGGCTTTATCCAGTTGGTCCTCTAATTGGCTGCGTTTCTGGACGCGAATGTGGAGGAGGTCTTCATTTGATGCATCGGTGTACATGATGGTCCTGTGGATCGTCGTCGCGCGGGCCGAGGGGCGGAACCGAAAGGGCCCGCCCCTCCGTGGTGTCGAATGGTTACTTGAAGAGGGCGTTGACCTTTTCGTTGGCCTGGGTGAGGGAACTGGCCGGGGCCTTGCCGGAGACCACTGCGTCCATGGCGGGATTCATGATGCCGTCAACTTTGGCAGCCTTGTCCGCGATCGGGAAGAGGAACGTCGTTTCATCCTCCACCTGTTGGGTGAAGGCGGTGACGTCGACGCCCTTGGCTTTGAAAGCCGCGGCAGCCTTGGCGGTGGAGGACTTGATGGCGGGAAAGACGACTCCCTTGAACGCGACGACGTCCTGGCAGGCTGAGGAGGCGAGGTATTCGACCCACTTGGTGGCTCCTGCGGGGTTCTTGGTGCCGGCCCAGATGGAGTCGGCCAGGCCGTTGAACATGGACGCGCGCTTGCCGTCCGGTCCCGTCGGGGTGGGTGCGATGCCGGTCTGGATGCCCTTGTAGCCGGTGTACTGGCCGGTCGTCCAGTCGCCCTGGCTGTTGATGGCGGCCTTGCCGGCGCCAAAGTTGTCCTGCATGCTGGCGCCTACCGTTGTTTCAAGTTTGGGCATGTAGCCCTTGTCCGCGAGCCCGGCCCACCAGGCGATGGTGTCCTGGAACTTAGGGTCGTCGTAGTTGAACTTGGTGCCCCAGGGGTTCTTGTCCGTGTGGGTCCAGCCGGTGGTGGCCGTCAGGAAGCTCCACTGGGTCTGGCCCTGGCCCGAGCCCGAGGACTCCAAACCCAGGCCGTAGACGGCCACATTGTTCTTATCGAAGCCGGCTTCGTCTCCGCGTTTACCGTTCTTGTCAACGGTCAGGTGGGCGATGGTCTTCTCGTAGCTGCCACCATCCTTGGGGTTCCAATCCAGCTTGGCCATCTGCTCGGCCGTGATGCCGGCGGCGTCGGTCATGGCCTTGTTATAGAAGAGGCCCACGGTGTCCCAGTCCTTGGGAAGGCCGTAGCGCTTGCCGTCCTGGCCCACCCAGAGATCGGCCAGGCCCTTGTTGTAGATCGAGAGATCGATGTGGTCCTTGGCCACGGCGTCGTCGAGGGCCAGCAGCTGCTTCTTGGAGGCAAACTCCGGGTACTTGGACAGGTGGTCGGCGAAGACGTCCGGGGCGTTTCCGGCGACGAATCCGTTGGTCAGGGTGGTCCAGTAGTCACCCCAGCCGCGCTGGGTGATCTTGACCTTGATGTCCGGGTTGGCCTTGGTGAAATCCGCCGCGCACTGCTGGTAAGCGGGCAGCTGATTGGCATCCCACAGCCAATAGTTGATTTCGCCCTTGGCCTCACCGGCGGTGGCGGAGGTGGATCCGCCGCTGCAGGCGGAGAGGGAGATGGCGATGGCTGCGGCGGCAGCGACGGCGCCTAGGGTTTTTTTCATGATGGACCTTTCGAAGAGGGCATGAGGTTGCCCGGAGGGGACTTTGGTGGGGGTGAGCGGTTGGATTGGCGGTCTATTTGATGCCGGAGAATCCGATGGAGTTGACTACCTTTTTGCCGAAGGCGAGGAACAGGATGAGGATGGGCACTGCCGCAACGATGGTGGCGGCCATGAGTCCGGACCAGTCCGGGGCGCCCTGGGGGGACTGGGACTTGAAGACGCTGAGGCCCACGGTGAGGACGCGGATGCTCTCGTCGTTACCGACCAGCAGTGGCCAGAAGTATTCGTTCCATTGGCCGATGAACGTCAGCAGCGCGAGGGTGGCCATGGGTGCGGCGGCGTTGGGCAGGACGATCTGGAAGAAGATGCGCAGGCTCTTGGCCCCGTCGAGCATGGCTGCCTCCTCCACTTCGCGGGACATGCTGAGGAAGAACTGCCGCAGGAAGAAGATGGCGAACGCGGACATGAACAGGAAGGGCAGCGTTAGGCCGGCGAACGTGTTCAGCAGTCCCAGGTTCTTGATCATGAGGAAGTTGGGCAGCGCGGTGAAGATCCCCGGAATCATCATGGTGGCCAGGAACACGGAGAAGACCTTGTCACGCCCGGGCCAGCGGAGCCGGGCGAAGGCGTAGGCAGCAAGTGCGCTGAAAAAGACCTGGGCTGCGGTTGTCACGGTGGAAAAGAGTATCGAGTTGCGCAGGTACAGCCAGAAGTCGATGACTGCCCCGGAACCTCCTTCGGCGATGGCCTCCTCTGTGGTCTGCATTCCAAAGACACGCTTGAACGCGCCCCAGGAGAAGTCCGCCGGCAAAAGGTTCCCGGAGTTGGAGGCCAAGGAGTGGTTGCTGGAGAGGGCCGTCCGGAGCATCCACAGGAACGGGAAGATGGTGACGATGAGCGCCAGGGCGACGAGCGTCCAGGCGCCGACGCGGCGCCAGTCGAGGGCATTGCGGGTGGTGAGTGTTTGAGTGGTCATGGCAGGGGTTCCTTAGTCCAGATCCGATTCGTTGCCTTTGAGGAACTTCATCTGGATGAAGGCCACGAGTGCGAGGATCACGAAGAGAATGACGGACAGGGCAGAGGCGTAGCCGAAGTCCGATTCGCCGAAGGCTTTTTGGTAGATGTACATCTGGATGACGCGGGTGGCGTTGACCGGGCCGCCGCCGGTGGTGACCGCGACGGTGTCGAAGACCTGGAACGATCCGATGACGGTGACCACCAGGACCAGTGCCAGAACCGGTCGCAGGAGCGGCATGGTGATGCTCCAGAACGTCCTGGTCGGGGAAGCCCCGTCCAGGGAGGCCACCTCGTAGACATGGTGGGGGATGGCCTGGAGGCCGGCGAAGATCAGCAGGGCGGTGTAGCCCATGTGGCGCCAGACGTTGACGAACGCGATGGTGGGAATCGCCCATTGCTCGCTGCCGAAGAAGGCGACGCGGGGCAGTCCCATCCAGCTGATGATTTCGTTGACGATGCCGATCTGGTAGTCGAGCATCCAGAACCACAGCAGGGCAACGATCACGTTGGCCACCAGGAACGGAAGCAGCAAGGCGCCGCGGACGAACGCGGACTTGGCCACGCGGTGCATCAGCAGCGCCAAGCCGAGGGCGATGACTATCTGGAAGACGATGTTGATTGCGACGTACTGGATGGTCACGGCCATCGCGTTCCAGAAGAGCTCATCCTTGAAGATCGCCGTGTAGTTGTCGACGCCGACCCATTTGGGCTCGCCGAGGATGCTGTACTCGGTGAAGCTCAGGTAGATGCCCCGGATCGTCGGGACCAGACAAAAGGCAACGAGGCCGATCATCGCCGGGAGGATGAACAGCAGTGCGATCCTGACGTCACGCAGTTTGGCCCTGCGACGGCCCCGGTTCGAACGCTGCGGCATCTTATGCGCTGCGGCGGGTGGGTCCTTGGTAATGGTGGTCATCTTTGATCCCTCTCCTGTGAGGCAGGTAACAATTGACCGCTACTCTACGCGCGTAGCTTAGAAAAAGGCAACACCTTCCCCGAGAAACAAAGGTTTTTGGCTAATCAAAAAGGCACTCTTGACGCGCGTAGATTTCATGCACATACTTTTTCCATGACTTCTTCAATTGGAATCGTTGGTGCGGGACAGTTCGCAGGCGTATTCGCCAAGCTCTTCGCCGCCCACCCCGGAATCTCAGACATCTATCTCACCGACCTCATCACTGAGCGTGCAGAGGCCCAAAGCAGCAGCGCCGGCGCGGCAGGGACGTTCGACAGCTTCGAGGCAATGCTCGAAAGCGACGTCGACGCCGTAGCGATCTTCACCCAGCGCTGGACCCACGGACCCCTGGTGCTGCAGGCGCTGCGCGCCGGCAAGCACGTCTACTCCGCCGTGCCGATGGCGATCTCCGAAGAGGAGATCGCAGAAATTATCGAAGCGGTCCGCGAGACCGGGCTGACGTACATGATGGGTGAGACCAGCTACTACAACCCCGCAACCGTCTTTGCCCGCAAAAAGAATGCCGAGGGCGCCTTCGGCCGGATCTTCTACGCCGAGGGCGACTACGTCCACGACATGGACCTCGGCTTCTACGACGCCTACCAGTACAGCGGCGGAGAAAACTGGAAGCGCACCGCCAGCTACCCGCCCATGCTCTACCCAACCCATTCCGTGGGTGGTGTGCTCGGAGCGACCGGCTCCCACGCCGTCAGCGTGAGCTGCATCGGCGTTAAGGATCAGCGTCAGGACGGCGTCTTCGACCGCGAGGTAAGCATGTTCGCCAACGACTTCTCCAACGCCACCGCACTCTTCGAAATGAACGACGGCGGCGCCATGCGGATCAACGAGATGCGCCGCGTGGGCTACCCGTCCCACATCCGCGAATCCCGGTTCCGCTACTTCGGCACCGAGGCCAGCATGGAGCAGCTCGCGCTGGTCAGCGTCTGGCAGGACAAGCACGCCGTGACAGACATCAGTGACCAGCTCGAGACCCAGGCAACCATGGACGCGGATGACCCCATGCTGGCCGACGTGGCCCCTGCTCTGCGCGATGCCTTTATTTCCGGCATGGCCTCCGTGCACGACGCCGGACGACTGCCGGCCGAGTTCCGCGGCCTGCCCAACGGCCACGAGGGCAGCCACCACTTCCTCGTGGACGACTTCGTCACCGCCATCAACACCGGCACACTGCCTCCGGTCAACGCCTGGGAAGCGGCCCGCTACACGCTTCCCGGCATCGTGGCACACCAGTCGGCCCTGCGCGGCGGCGAACGCCTGCCGGTGCCCGACTTCGGCGACGCTCCGGCAGAGCTGCCCCGCCCGGTACTTCGCGAGTCCGCCAAGTGAAACGCCGATAGCATGGTTGCCATGCCGCACCCGACCTCACAAGCCAAGCCCATCACACGCGACGATGTCGCCCGGCTGGCAGGGGTCAGCAGCGCCGTCGTCAGTTACGTGGTCAACGGCGGGCCCCGGGCCGTTTCCCCTGCGAACGAGGCCAAGGTGCGGCAGGCAATCAGGGCGCTGGGCTACCGGCCCAACGCGGCAGCCAGGGCACTTGCCTTAGGTTCCAGTGAGATGCTCGCCATGATCATCCCCGATGCCCTGAATCCGTTTTTCGCCTCGCTCGCCCGCGCGGTCGAGAACGCCGCGGCCGAGCGGGGCTACACCCTCCTGCTGGCGGACTCTCAGGCTTCGCTGCGGACAGAGCGCCGCCTCATCAAGAACTTCGCCGCCCGGAAGGTGGACGGACTGTTCCTCTGGAGCGAACTGTCCGATCCCGATCTGATGGACCTTGAACAGGCAGACATCCCCGTAGTGCTCCTGAACCACAGCACCGACCTTGCCACAGCAGGCAGTCCCGCCGTCATGAAACACAGCGCGGGAGACCACGACGCCAACTCCGTCGGAGTAGCCTTCCGGGACGGAGCGCGCATGGCGGTTGAGCACCTCATCAGCCACGGCCACGAACGCATCGGGCTGGTCATGGGCAACACTGCTGGCGGCGACCTCGACGCACGCGAGGTCGGGTGGCGCCAGGGCATTCAGGACGCCGGCCTCACCCCGGGCCCGATCGTTCGGGTTCCGTTCACCCGCGAGGGCGGGTACCGCGCCGGGCAGGAGCTGCTGGCCCGCAGCGAGCGGCCGACCGCGGTCTTCGTCAGCTCCGACCAGCAGGCAGTTGCTCTGCTCTGCGCCCTCCAGGAGGGCGGCCTGCGGGTGCCGGAAGACCTCGCGGTGTTCTCCTTCGACGGCTCACCCGAAGCTGAATACACCTGGCCCCGGCTCAGCACAGTCGCCCAGCCCGTCAAGGACATGGCCCAAGCCGCCCTCGATGCCCTCCTGGCGCCGCCCGGAAAAGAAACTCAGACCAATATCTTCCCCGCCGAACTCGTACTGCGCACTTCCTGCGGCTGCCACTGAAACACACGGCTTCAACGCTGCGCTAAGGCGACAACCTGCCGGAGGGGCCGGCATCCCCCAGCACTGGGAGAACCCGCCCCTCCGGGGTGCACGTCCGTCCGCAACCGCCCACCGGCGGGTGCGTTTCCTTGCTGACCGGAAGCCACCCGGCAGCCGCCGCGGCCGCCACCTGCCCGCGGCGTACCCCACCGACTACCCGTTAAGGCACCCAACGTCATGACTGCCATTTCCGCCCACGAGGATGACATCTTCAGGCCCGCCATCCACTACACGGCCAAAAACACCTGGCTGAACGACCCGAACGGACTCGTCTACCACGAGGGGATCTATCACCTCTATTACCAGAACAACCCCTTCGGGAACGTTTGGGGCAACATGTCCTGGGGCCACGCCACCTCGGTGGACCTGGTCAACTGGGACGAGCAGCCCGTGGCCATCCTCTGCGACGCCGAAGAGGACATCTTCTCCGGCAGCATCGTCATCGACCAATACAACACCAGCGGCCTCGGCAACGGGCAGACCGCCCCGCTGGTGGCAATTTACACCAGCGCCTACAAAGACAGCTCAGCCCGCCGCGGCACACAGGCCCAGTCCCTGGCCTGGAGTTCCGACGGCGGCTACACCTGGACGAAGCACCAGGGCAACCCCGTCCTCGACAGGAACTCCGCAGACTTCCGCGACCCGAAGGTGTTCCGCTACAGCGGGCCCCCGGGCAGCTATTGGGTCATGGTGGCAGTCGAAGCAAACGAGCACAAAGTGGTCATCTATAGCTCCGATAACCTTCGGGACTGGCACTACCTCAGCAGCTTCGGACCCGCCAACGCCACCGGCGGCGTCTGGGAGTGCCCTGACCTTTTCCCCTTGCCACTGGACGGCGACGAAGAGCAGACCAGATGGGTTCTCACCGTGAATCTCAACCCCGGAGGGCCCAATAGCGGATCAGGGGGCCAATACTTTGTCGGCCACTTCGACGGCGTGGCCTTCACATCCGAAACAACTGTCACCGACGGCAGCAACCAAACGGCCGACCTCGACACCTACCACTGGCTCGATTGGGGACGCGACTACTACGCGGCCGTCTCTTTCAACAACGCACCCGACGGGCGCCGTCTCATGGTCGGCTGGATGAACAACTGGCAATACGGCGCCGCCATTCCGACCTGGCCATGGCGCAGTTCCATGTCACTCGTACGCGAAATTTCCCTGGTCACAGACCAAGGCCAGCCCCGACTGTCCCAACGGGTCGCCGACGAATATCGAACCGGCAACGCACTGTCGGTGAACACCTGGTCTGATCTTGCAATAGATGAAGGAATGCGCCATCTGCACACCGGAGCGCCGGTGGAGATCATCGAGGTGACCTTCGTCCCGGAATCAGCAGAGGACTTCGGACTCATCATCCGAGGCAACGGCACCGATGGAACACGCATCGGCATCCGCCCCTCCGAGAACCGGCTCATCATGGACCGGACAAGCTCCGGCAACACAGAATTCCATGACGCCTTTGCTTCCACCGATACGGCCCCACTAAAACCGGCCTCCGACGGGTCATACACCCTCACCCTCTTCATCGACCACTGCTCAGTGGAAGTCTTCGCCCAAAACGGGCTGGTCACCATGACAGGCCTTATATTTCCCGGGCCGGACAGCACCCGTCTGTCGCTCTACGCCAAAGGGGGGACCGCCACCGCCCCCTGCCTGAAAGTGACGCGACCCGTGGAGCCGCCGGTGCGAATCGCAGAGCCATTGGTCCTGAGTCGGTAGCGCCTAACGACCAATGAGTGGGACTCCCCAAGGGCAATCCCTTCGATGTAATCCATCGCGACCAGAACACTGCCAAGCAAGATGCCGGGGCCCAATCCGTTGTCCATTTCGAGGCGGCCCGAGTGAAAGATCGGGCCTGACGCCCCCATGCGCGGGCCGACGACTACCTGAGCCACGTGCTGCTTCAAGGAGCGCCTAGCCTTCGCCTGCTCAGGTGTGATGAGGCTTTGAAGCGCCGTGACGATCCCTGGCAGATAGCAGTCCTCGCCAGGAGTGAAGAACAGACGGCACTCAACGATTGTCGAGTCCACCATTCGCTTGTCGAGCCGCTGGTCTCCGATCCCGGTAATGCGCCGCGTGTCCGCAGATTGATCCCCTTCCGGACCTGTAGTGGCCGTGCAGACGACTTTGGACATTGCGTGCGAACGACTTCGGAAAATGTCAGCTATTGTGCTCTGCGCCACACGCCTCCATAATAAACGAAAGCCTTTCGTTTAGCAGGGCTCCCAAGAAAGGACGGACTAGTGCCGGATACCCAAACCAGACCACCGACGTCGTCCGCGGACGGCGCCCTCAAGCGCAATGCCCTCGGTACGGGCGGCATCGCCTTCCTCGTCATCTCGGCAGCAGCGCCGCTGACCGTCATGGCAGGCGTGGCGCCGGTAGCCATCGGCGTGGGCGGCATCGGCGCCCCGGCCGGCTACCTGCTGGCGGGCATCGTGCTCACCCTCTTTGCCATAGGCTTCATGGCCATGACCCGCCACGTCAAGGCATCCGGCGGATTTTACACCTACATTTCGCTCGCCATGGGCAAGACCATGGGGCTGGCCTCCGCCATCCTGGCGATCGTCTCCTACAACTGCCTCCAGATCGGCGTGTACGGCCTCTTCGCCGTCCAGACCCACGACATGTTCAAAGTGCTCTTCGGGCTCCAGGTGCCGTGGCCGGCCATCGCGCTGGCCGCCGTCGCAGCCGTGTGGTTCCTCGGCTACCGGGGGATCGACGTAGGGGCGAAGGTACTCGGGGTGCTCCTCGTGGCCGAGACGGGCATCCTCGCCGTGATGGGAGTGGGCATCCTCAGCAGCGGCGGAGCCCACGGGATCAGCGTGGGTTCCTTCAGCCCGGACCAGGCGTTCGGACCTGGCGTCCTGGCCATCCTTGGCATCTGCTTCGCCGCGTTCATGGGCTTTGAGTCCACCGTGCTGTACCGTTCCGAGGCCCGAAACCCGGACAAATCCGTGCCGCGGGCCATGTACATCGCCGTCGGCTTCATGTCCGTTTTCTACGCCTTCATTGTGTGGACCGTGGTCCAGGCGTACGGCGAAGACCGCGCCGTGCAAGCCGCGGGTGAACTGGGCGGCGGGATGTTCTTCCAGACCATCAACCACTACGTGGGCCCGTGGGCGGAAGTGGTCATGTACCTCCTGATCGTCACCAGCGTCTACGCTTCGCAGCTGGCCTTCCACAACGCCATCAACCGCTACGTCTACATGCTGGCCCGCGACGGCGTGCTGCCCGCCTTCCTCGGCCGGACCCACCACCGGTTCCAGTCCCCGCACCGGGCAGGCCAGCTGCAGACAGTCCTGGCCGCGGTGGTCATCACCATCTGCGCCCTGCTCAACGCAGATCCCTACCAGCAGCTGCTGATCTGGGTGAACACGCCGGGAATTTTTGGCATCGTGGGGCTCCAGGGCCTGGTGTCGGTCGCGGCGTTCCTCTACCTGCGCCGGAACCCCGCCGCCGCGACGCACAAGCTGATGGTGCCGCTCAGCCTGGCCTCGGCGATTCTGCTCTTCGGTGTGGTGCTGCTGATCGGCCTGAACATCGAGCTGCTCACGTTCGCCGACGCACTGACCAACACCATCCTGATCCTGGTGACGCCGCTCGTCTTCACTGCCGGGCTCCTGGCCGCCCGCTGGGTGCGCCGCCACCGTCCCGCGATCTTCGCGCAGATTGGAAGCTTCGAAACCCATGAATCCTGATTTGATCATCCTCGCCGATACCATCCACACGATGGATGGCAGTCCCGCCCAAAGTCCTGCGCTGCAGGCGGTGGCAGTCCAGGACGGCGTGATTGCCGCCGTCGGAAGCCGTTCCGACGCCGAAAGCTGGCCGGCCGCGGAGGTCGTCGACTTCGGTGCCGCCGTGCTGACGCCCGGGCTGGTGGACTGCCACATCCACCCTGTTTTCGGACTGGAATTGACGCGCGGCACCGACCTGTCCGGCGCCACCGACCTCCCCGGCGTGCGCGCACTGTTGCGTGCCGAAGCGGAAGCAGCCCCCTCGGGGGACTGGGTGCGGGGCTGGGGCCTGGACCCCAATGTGTTCGGATCCGCCGCGGCCCATCGCGAGCTGATTGACGACGTCGTCTCCGGGCGTCCGTGCCTCATCCGCCTCTTCGACGGGCATTCCGCGCTGGCCAGTTCCGGGGCACTCGAACTGGCGGGGATCACCGGACCGCGGGCGTTCGACCAGGCGTCGGAAGTGGTGTGCGACCACAGCGGCAGGCCCACCGGGCTCCTGCTGGAGGCCGCCGCCATCGAACTCGTGGCACAGGTAATGCCGGCGGAGTCCTTCGACGAACGGAAGGCTAGGCTGGCCGAATTCTTCACACAGTTCGCGCGGTCCGGGCTGACGGGGGCGCACGTGATGGACTGTGGGGAGGGTTCACTGGAGCTTTTCCGGGCACTCGAAGACGACCTGGACGGCGGGCTCCCGCTGCGCCTGCGGATCTCGCCGTGGTGCATGCCCGGCAGCGGCGAGGAAGACTGGCGGCGGCTTGCGGAACAGATCGGACTCGGCGGACGGCGCTGGGAGGTGGCAGGCATCAAGCTGTTCGTTGACGGGACGGTGGACAACGGCACGGCGTGGCTGTTCGAGCCCGACGCCTACGGAGAGTCGGTAGCCCCGTTCTGGCCGCGCCCCGAGGAGTACGCGGCCGCGGTGCGGTACTTCGCCGGCCGCGGCATTCCCACCGCCACGCACGCGATCGGCGACGCCGGAGTGGCCGCAGTCTTGGACGCCTTCGAGTCCCTGCCGCCCGCGGTGCGGTCGGTTGCACCGTCCGCCGTGCACCGGATCGAACACCTCGAAACCGTCCCGGACGCCCTCATCGGGAGGTTCTCCCGCTCGGGCCTGGTGGCCAGCATGCAGCCCACCCACTGCACGCACTACTCCCGCGCCGACCACACCGACAACTGGTCCACCCGGCTCGGAACGGAACGGGCCAACAATGCCTGGCGGTGCGCGGACCTCCGCGCGGCGGGAACCACCCTGGGGCTCGGCTCCGACTGGCCGATCGCCCCGTTCGAACCGCTGCCCATCCTGGCGGACGCGCAACTACGACGGCGGTCCGGCCACCCGGGCGAACAGCCGATCGTTCCGGGCCAGGCCCTCACGGCACTGCAGGCGCTCGAAGGCTACACCTCGCACGCTGCCATGGCTGCGGGGGAGTGGGCGGTCGCCGGGTCAGTCACCGTGGGCAAGCGTGCGGATTTCACTGTGTTCGACGTCGATCCGCTCTCGGTTGCCCCGGATGACCTGGCTGCCGCTCAAGTGTTGGCGACGCTCGTGGACGGACGGGTGCAGCACCTGGCGGTGGAGGCGGTCAGGTAGACCGTGGCAGCGCCGACGCGCTGCCGGCGAAAGGGTGCCCCGGCAGGACGGTCAGCCTTCCGAGTGGGCGCGAACGTCATCCTCCAACGCCGTGCGGAAGCCCAGGTTGCGTGAGACAGCCCTCGCCGTGGCCCGCACGGCGGGAGCCAGGACATTCGCCGGAGTGGTCCCGTCCGGGACGACGATCGAAAGCGCGGCCACCACGGTGCCCTGTGCATCGAAGATCGGCGCCGCGACGGATACCGTCAACGACGGCGCCGACCGCCGGATCATGGCGATGCCGGTCCGGTGCACGTCGGACAAAGTCCTGCGCAGCTGGCCCTCAGGCATGGCCTCCACCCCCGGCTCGATGTCCGCCGGAGCTTTGAGGATGCGTTCCTGGAAGGCCGGTTCGGCCCCGGCCAGCAGCACGAGGCCGACGGCGGTGGACCGCAGGGGTGCCCGGCCGCCCACCCGGTAGGCCACCTCGGTAGCCTGCTTGGAGGAGAGCCGTTCAATCAGCACGGCCTCGTCCTTGTCCCGCACAGCCAGCAGGACGTGGTGGCGGGTCACCTCAAAAAGGTCCTCGAGATAGGGCAGGGCTATCTCCCGTACGCCATGGCCGCGGGGGGACAGTGACGCGACCTCCCAGAGCCGTACTCCCACAACGTAGCGCCCGTCGTCGAGCCTTTCCAGCGCACCCCAGGCCACCAGCCGGGCGATCAGCCGGAGCGCCGTCGGTGCCGGCATGTCCGCGTACCTTGCCATCTCGGAGAGCGTGAGGGCGCGGCGCCGGTCGGTGAAGACGGCGAGCAGGCTCAGGGCGCGGTCAATGACGGGTTCGCCCTGCTTTGGCCGTTTGCCGCGTGCGGGAGCGGGGGCATCGGAAGCAGGGATGGCCGCCCCGGCAGGGTCCGCACCCCATTCCGGTAGTGCTGTCATTTCAAAACCGATCCTTCGTGGCCGACAGTGACCCCCACCACAATAGTGTTTCGTCCAATGAAACTCCTAGCGGGTTTCCTGGTTGCGGACCTATCGGGCGGGGTGCCACTTACGCCGGTTTGCCGGGCCGGTTTCAGACAGACTCCGCCACCCTGGTCCGGGCCAGGCTGCCGAGGAACTTAGCGCTCTCCTTCGGCGTGCGTTCCTGCGTGGCCCGGTCCACCGCGATGAGCCCGAACTTCGGGCCGTAGCCGAAGATCCACTCGTAGTTATCGAATGCCGTCCACGCGATGTATCCGCGGACGTCGATGCCGTCGGCCAAGCATGACTCCACGCCCGCCACCGCTGTGCGGAGGTAGGCCAGGCGCTGCGAATCGTCGTCGGTCGACAAGCCGTTCTCCGTGACGATGACAGGGATGCCGGCCACGCGGGCCGCCTCCCGGATCGTCGCTTCGAGCGCCTCGGGGTAGATTTCCTCGCCCATCTGGTTGGTCTCCGCACCCTCGGGGGCGGGCATTACTCCGTCCGGACCGAACACCGTCCTGCCGTACGTCTGGATCCCCACGAAGTCGTCGTCACGGGACGCCACGAGGAAGCGTTCGTTGACCTCACGGCGGATCCTGTCCGCCCGTTCCTGGCCGCCTTCGGCTGCCTGCACATCGGTGTTGGCCAGAGTCCAGCCGACCGGTAGCTCCGGCCGGATCGCTTTGATGGCGGCCAGGCCCTCGCGGTGTGCCGCGAGCTTGATATCGAAGCCTGCCTCGGAGACCGTGAACTGGAAGGGTGCCACATGGCTGGCATCGATCCCGAGCCGGTCCGCCGCCGCCGCCCACAGCGGCACGTCTGCCCTGCGCTCCGGGGCCTCGCCGCCCAGGCCGAGTTCCTTGAGCAGCCACGGGAGGTTGGGTTCGTTGAGGGTACAGGCAACGCCGATGAGGTCGCCGAGGTGCCTCATGGCGCGGTCGCAGTAGCGCGCGAACCGATCGGGAGTCTGCGGGTCTTCCCAGCCGCCGGCCGCCAGAAGCCACCGGGGTGAGGTGAAGTGGTGGAACGTGACCACCGGGGTGAGCCCGTGCTCATGGCAGGCCTCCAGCATGCGGCGGTAATGGTTCAGTTCGGCCACCGAGAAGTAGCCTTCCTCAGGCTCGATGCGTGCCCACTCCAGTGAAAAGCGGTAGCTGGTGAATCCCAGGCCGGCGATCAGGGCAATGTCCTCGCGGTACCGGTGGTAGTGGTCCACGGCGTCGCCGGACGGTTCAGCAAAGATCGTTCCGGGGAGCCTTTCGAGGAGCCAGCAGTCACTGTTGACGTTGTTTCCTTCGACCTGGTGGGCTGCGGTGGCGACGCCCCACAGGAAATCCTGCGGGAAGGGAAAAGAGTCGGTCATCTGGGGGTTCCTCTCGATGTGAGCGCCAGGCGACTGTGCATGGGCTGACTATCCATCCTTCGCGGTCAATGACTGCCCACGGACGGCTATTTTCATTGGTTGAAAAACTCATCGCCTGAATGGTCGGGTTGGCCGATGCCCAGACCGTGACGGTCGCCACATAAGTGTTTCAATCAATGAAATCCTCGTGTCTCCGCCAAACGGCCGCCGCTGATGCTTGAGGGGAGCCGGCCACCCGCCTGGCCCCCACGACTTTCTTCCCATCGTTGTCCCATCCGAATGCAAAGGCGCACTACATGAAACTTCTGAACTCCACCGCACGACGGAGCGCGGCCGTTTTGGCCGGGGCGCTCCTCATGAGCTCCCTCACCGCCTGTGGCGGCGGGACCCAGGCGGCAACCGCCGTCAACAAAGACGCATTGACCATCGCCGTCGACAGCGACAGCGCTTCCTTCGGGTTCGATCCCTTGCGTGTTGCCGACGCGCAGCGGCAGTTTTTTGAAGGCCTCTACGAGAACCTCATGACCCTGAAGGCGGACGGTTCCGTTGGACCGGGCCTGGCCAAGGAGTTCAGCTACAGCGCAGACAACACCGTCCTTACGCTGACCCTCAAGGAGGGCGTCACCTTCACGGACGGCTCCGCCCTGGATGCGGTACTGGTGAAGGCAAACCTGGACCGCCGCAGCGACCCGGCTCTCAGTGCCTACTCCGCGATTGCGAAGGGCGGCGCACAGGAAGTGACCTCAGTGACCGTCGTCAGCCCCACGAAGGTGGCCATCAAGTTCGCCAAGCCACAGCCGGGGTTCGAAAAGAACCTCACGGGCACCATGGGCATGATCGTCGGGAAGACGGCCGCGGCCAAGAGCGCCAGCCTTGCCACCACGCCTGACGGCTCGGGCCCGTACACCCTGGACACTGGTGCGACGGTCAAGGGCAACAAGTACGTGTTCCAGAAGAACACCAAGAACGCGGACGCCGCCAAGTATGTCTACAACAAGATCACGTTCAGCGTCATCCAGGATCCCCAGGCGCGTGCCAACGCTCTCGTCTCCGGCCAGGCCGACGTCGCCATGCTCACCTCCCCGACGGTGGACTTCGCAAAGTCCAAGGGCCTCGGTGTGTCCCAGATCGGTGGAACCCTGCACACCATGGTTTCCTTCGACAAGATCGGCAAGACCGCCCCCGCCTTTGCCAGCGAAAAGGTCCGCCAGGCCTTCCAGTACGCCATTAACCGCCAGTCACTGGTGGACGCACTGCACAAGGGAGACATCCCGGCCTGGAATGCACTTCCCAAGGATTCCGCGGGCTTCACCGAAGAACTGAACACAAAGTTCGCCTATGATCCGGCGAAGGCCAAGAGCCTCCTGGCCGAGGCCGGCTACGGTAACGGCTTCGAGTTCACCATTGTAGGCAGCGCTGAAACCCAGACGGATCTGCAGGCCGTCCAGAAGGATCTGGCCGCCGTCGGGATCAAGATGAACATCAAGATGGCTTCCTCCACGGACGAAGCCTTCGCGGCGGTCGCAACCACGCCGCTCGGCTACGCCGCGCTCGGCTGGGACAACCCGGTGGGCCTGATGTACGGCGTGGTCCTGAACGGTTTCACTAACGTGCAGAAGGCCACCGATGAGCAGCTGACAGCCGCCACGGGCGAGGCCGCAGCCGCGAAGGATGACGCCGCCAAGAAGACCGCCCTCACCAAGCTCAACACCCGCCTGGTGGAATCCGGCTGGATGATCCCGCTCTACGAGTCACTCACCAACCAGGGCTACAACACCAAGAAGGTTCAGCAGGTGAAGTTCGCAGGGACGAACGCCTACCCGCTGCTCTCCTCCTACGCGCCCGCCAACTGATCCACCTACCGGCCGGACGCTCTCCCCGAACGGAGGGCGTCCGGCCTGACCAATGGAGGTCCTGACCAATGGATGTCACTATGGCAATGTTCGTCGCCAAGCGCCTGCTGATGGCGCTGGCCACCGTGCTGGTGGTCGCCGTGCTGGCATTCCTGCTGGTGCACGCGATGCCCGGCAGCCCCGGCGCTGTGTCGCTCGGCGCCGGCGCCTCCCAGGAGGCCATCGACGAGGTCAACGTCCGGCTCGGCTGGAACGATCCGCTCCTCGCCCAGTTCTTCCGGTGGCTCACAGACGCAGTCCAAGGCAACCTGGGCACGTCCCTCATGGACGGCCGTTCCGTCTCGGCGGATTTGGGCAACAGACTCCCCGTCACTGCGTCGCTGGCAGCCGGCGCCACCGTGCTGAGCGCGGTCCTGGGCATCGCCCTGGGCGTGACGGCGGCCGTGCGCGGAGGCGTAGCGGACCGCATCGTGGGCGGGATCTGCGGCCTGGCTGTCGCCCTTCCGGCCTTCTGGATCGGCATTATTTTCGTGTACCTGTTCGCCGTGCAGTCCTCTGTCTTTCCGGCTACCGGCTACGTGCCGTTCGAGGTCTCACCGCAGGACTGGGGCATGTCCCTGGCTCTTCCAGTCATCACGCTTGCCGTCGGCGGCGCGGCCTTCATCGCCCGCCAGACCAGGGCTTCCATGCTTGAGGCCCTGCAGCAGGAACACATCAGAACGCTCCGGGCCACAGCCACGCCCACCTGGAAAATCCTCTACATTCACGCCCTGCGCTACGCCAGCCTGCCGATCGTTGCCGGCATTGCCCTGCAGTTCATCGGACTGTTCGGCGGTTCCGTGATCGCAGAGCAGCTTTTCGCCATGCCGGGCCTCGGCCAAGCCGTCCAGACCTCCGTCAGCACCCACGATGCCCCAGCCGTGCAGGGCGTGGTGGTGATCGCCACCGTGGTGGTGGTGGCTGTGAACCTGGTGCTGGAACTCGCCACCAAGTTCCTCGACCCGAAGTTGCGTGCCTCATGATTCCCTCCGTCGCTCCCGCTCCCGCTCCCGCTCCCGCTCCGCTCCAGCGCAAGAACGCCCTCGCCCGGTTTTCCGCCCACCGCCTCTTCTCGTCGCCCGGCGGCGTGGCCGGTGCCGTATGGCTGGCTGCAGTGGTGGTTGCCTCGCTGACTGCCCAGTGGTGGCTGCCCTTCAAGACCGAGGATCAGGATTTCACTGCGGTGCTTTCCGGCCCCACAGCCGCCCACTGGCTGGGAACAGACGAACTCGGCAGGGACCTCCTCAGCCGCATCTTCGCCGCCGCCGCGGGCACCCTGGGAACCTCAATGATCACGGTGATTGTCGGCGTCGGGCTTGGAACCGTCCTGGCAATGGCGGCCGCTGCCGCCGGCGAACGTGCGGAAGCGGTGATCAGCCGCGTCACCGAAATCATGATGTCGCTGCCCGGCACCGTCATCATCCTCGCGGTCATCGGCGCCGTGGGAACCAACATCCCGCTCATCATGGCCATCCTGGGCGTCCTCATCTCCGCCGGCATCTACCGCGTCATGCTGGGCCAGGCCAAGTCGCTCCAGTCACAGCTGTACCTGGACGCCGCCAAGGTGGACGGCGTCAGCATCCTGGGGATCAGCCTCCGCCACGTCCTCCCCGGGCTCACCAACACGATCGTGGTGCAGTCGGCCCTCATCTTCGCCGTCGGCATGCTCATCCAGGCTGGCCTGGCGTTCATCGGTTTCGGCCCGCCCATCCCGCAGCCAAGCTGGGGCGGCATGATCCAGGGAGCCTCGCAGCACGTCTACGACGCACCCTGGCTCATGGTCCCCACGGGCGCTGTCCTTGCCCTGACCGTGCTGGCGGCCAACGCCATCGGCAATGCGCTGGGGAAGGCGCCCAACGCCACCGCTTCGCACCTGCCCTCCGCCGCGGCCCGCCGCCAGCGCGCGCGTGCTGTTGGCGCAGCAGGCGCCGCGGCTTCCGCCGCTGACACGCACGCCCTCCCCGCGAAAGGCCAGCTGAGCGTCCGCGGACTCTCTGTGGGGGTCGACGGCGGGACTCCCCTGGTCACGGACGTCTCGTTCGACGTCGAGCAGGGAACCGTGCTGGGCCTCGTCGGGGAGTCCGGCTGCGGCAAGACCATGACGGCGCTGTCCCTGCTGGGACTGCTGCCCTCGGGGGTCTCCGTCACCGGCGGCCAGATCCTCTGGGACGAGAAGAATCTGGCCGCCGCCACCGAGCGCGACATGGAAGGCATCCGGGGCCGGGACATCGCACTGATCTCCCAGGAACCCATGCGGGCCCTGGACCCCATGTTCACCGTGGGCTACCAGCTCACCGCGGCCGTCCGGCGCCTCCTGAAGGTGGGCAAAGCTGAGGCACGTGCGGAAGCCCTCAGCTTGCTCGAAAAAGTGGGGATTGTGGACGCCGAACGCATCCTCAGGACCTACCCGCACCAGATCAGCGGCGGCATGGCCCAGCGCGTGGCCATCGCCCTCGCGCTGTCCGGCCAGCCGCGGCTGCTGGTGGCCGACGAGCCAACCACTGCACTGGACGTCACCGTGCAGGCCGAAATCCTCTCGCTGCTGCGCTCCCTGGTGAAGGACACCGGGATGTCCGTGGTGATGGTGACGCACGACCTTGGCGTCGTGGCCGACATCTGCGACAACGTCGCCGTGATGTACGCCGGCCAGGTGGTGGAAAGCGGCCGGACCGCAACCATCCTGGACAACCCTCGCCACCCCTACACGCTGGCGCTGCTGGCCGCCGACCCGCACGCCAACACCGCGGCTGACATGCCTGAGCGGCTGGCTACCATCAGCGGGCAGGTTCCGCAGCCCAAGGACTGGCCCACCGGTTGCCGCTTTATGGCCCGCTGCCAGTTTGCGGGCTCCGCGTGCACCACACCCGTGCCTCTGCTGTCCTCCGGATCCGAGGATGGACTGGTCCGCTGCGTCAAGGCGGATGAACTGGCCGTGGAGGGCCTGGAATGGCTTGCCACCGAAGTGCCCACTCACCGAGTATTGAAAATCGTCGAAAAGGACCTGGCATGAGCATCGAAACCCCGCTGAGGGAGGACACGCAAGCCCCCGTTCTTGCTGAGCCCATGCTCGAAGTCAAGAACCTGGTGGTCCGCTACGGCCGCGGCCGGAGAGCCGCAGCAGCTCCGGCAGCGGTGGACGGCGTCAGCTTCTCCATCCGACCCGGCGAGACCGTTGGCCTGGTGGGGGAATCCGGCTCCGGAAAATCCACCATCGGCAAGGCGATCCTTGGCCTGCAGAAGAGCGCCGGCGGCACCATCAGCTATCAGGGCAAGGACATCACCCACGCCGGTGGTGCGGAGCGCCGCGCCCTCGGCGGTGAATTGCGGGCCGTCTTTCAGGACCCCAACTCTTCGCTCAACCCACGCCGGACCATCGGTGCCTCGCTGGCGGAACCGCTCCGGCTCCGTGGCGTGTCAGCGATCGACGCGCGCGAGAAGGCCGAAGCCATGCTGGAACGCGTGGGGCTGCCCCGCGAAGCCGTTGACCGATACCCCAGCCAGTTCTCCGGTGGCCAGCGCCAGCGCATCGCTGTGGCGCGCGCCCTGATCTGCGAACCCAAACTGGTGGTCTGCGACGAAGCGGTCAGCGCCCTCGACCTTTCAACCCAGGCCCAAGTGCTCAACCTTCTCGCCGACCTCCGGGACGAACGCGGGCTCAGCTACCTCTTTATCGCGCACGACATCTCGGTGGTCCAGTTCCTGGCGCAGCGCGTTGTGGTCCTCTACCGCGGCCAGGTGATGGAGAGCGGCCCGGCGGCAGCCGTGACGGAATCCCCCAGGCACCCGTTCACGCAGGCTCTCGTGGCTGCTTCGCCCGTGCCGAGGCCCGCGGAACAGGCGGAGCGGCGAATGCTGCGCGAATCACTTGGCGTTCGCACAGCCGCCGCGGTGTCCGCGAAGCCCGGAGGCTGCCCGTTCAGCCAGCGCTGCCCGATGGCCACCGAGCTGTGCACCTCCGAACGTCCACCGCTGCGCACGGTGGGCGAGTCCGACGTCGCCTGCCACTACGCCTGAGGGAACCCACCTTGACTGAATACACAGGCCGCGAGCCCCTGAGCCCGGCCCATCTTCGGACCGACCACCTGACGGCGGCGTTCGGCATCACCAGCACGGCGCCGCGGTTCAGCTGGACGCCTCCGCAGGACACACTCCGGCAGGCCGCCTACCAGCTCACCGCCAGCAACGGCTGGGACACCGGCCGGGTGGAATCGGGCACGCACAGCTATTTGCCGTACGGTGGCCCGGCTTTGGCCTCACGTGGCCGCTTCGAGTGGACCGTCCGGACCTGGAACGTGGCCCCTGACGGCACCGAAATTGCCTCCGGCTGGGCCGTGCCTATGAGCGTGGAGCTCGGACTCGTGCACCCCGCCGATTGGACCGCCCGGTGGATCGGACCCGACGAAGCGGAGACCCGGGCGCCGGGGGAGCACCCCGGCTATGCCCTGCACCGGGAATTCACCCTGGATTCCGCACCGGATTCCGCGAGGGCCTACGCCACCGCGCACGGGATCTATGAACTCTTCATCAACGGGCTGCGGGTGGGGGACCAGCAGCTCTCTCCAGGGTCCACGAGCTACCACAGCACCCTGCAGGTGCAGGCGTACGACGTCGCCGGCCTGCTGCGCGCCGGAGCCAACAGCGTGCGCGCAGTCCTGACGGACGGCTGGTTCCGCGGGTCCTTCGGTTTCACGCGCGACGCCGACATGTACGGGACGCAGACGGCATTCCTGGCGCAGCTGGAGATGGAGTCCGGCGGAGAGCGTACGGTCATCGGCACCGACGATTCGTGGCTGGTTTCGGCGACGGAAATCATCAGCGCCGACCTCATGGCCGGCCAGCGTGTGGACTTCCGTGCTGCCCGCGCAGCGGCGGTGCCTGCGGTTCTTCGGAAGGGTAGCTACGCCACACTTACCGGTCCGGTGGCACCGCCCACGCGCATTGTGGAGGAGCTCGCCCCGGTGGCCATCACCCGCCTGGCAAATGGCAACCAGATCGTGGATCTGGGCCAGAACATCAATGGCTGGGTCCGCCTCAGCCGGCTGGGAAATGCCGGAACCGAGGTGACCCTTGTCTACGGCGAAGCCCTCGACGCCGGCGGCGAGGTCACGCAGGACCATCTGCGCCCCATCGACTTCAAGAACCCAGGCCAGTTCCTCGACGCCGGGCAGGTGGATTCGGTGGTCTCCGCCGGTGTCCCCGGTGACGTCTTCGAACCGCGCCACACGACCCACGGCTTCCAATACGTGTCGGTCCGCGGTTTGGCCGAAGACGTGACGCAGGCGGACATCGTGGGCTGCATGGTCCAGACCGACCTTGAACGCCTCGGCACGTTCAGCTCCAGCGATGACCGGCTCAACAGGCTCCACGAAATTGTGGAATGGAGCTTTCGCGGCAATGCTTGTGAGGTCCCCACCGACTGCCCGCAGCGCGAAAAGGCGGGCTGGACCGGCGACTGGCAGCTGTTTGTGCCCACCGCGGCCTATCTCTTTGATGTGGCCGGTTTTTCGCAGAAATGGCTCAACGATGTCCGCGCGGACCAGTGGGACAACGGCGTCATCGCCAACATTTCGCCGTCGCCCGGACCGGAGGTGACCGGCGCCGAATTCATGGCCTTCACGAACGGGTCCTCAGGGTGGGGAGATGCGATCGTCATGGTGCCCTGGGAGATCCATCTGGCCGCCGGTGATACCGCCATCCTGGAAGTGAACTGGGAAGCGATGAGGCGCTGGCTCGAATTCATACGAAGCACGGCGGAAGGAAACCGGCACCCGGCCAGGGCTGCGGCGCAGGCCTCGCCAGCCCCGCATGAGCAGTACCTCTGGGACACCGGCTTCCATTTCGGGGAATGGATGGAGCCCGGCGGCCCGGCGCCGGACCTTTTCGCCTCCCGGTCCATGGACAACGGCATTGTGGCCACCGCGTACTACCGGCACTCTTCCGCCATTATGGCCAGGATTGCTGCCGTCCTGGGCAGGACAGCTGAGGCCCGGGAGCTCAGCAAGCTGTCCGATAACGTCCGCCGCGCCTGGCAGCAGGAATACGTCGACGCGGACGGCAACGTGGGCGACGGAACCCGTCGCGGCTCCAGCCAGGCAAACTGCGTGCGTGCCCTGGCCTTTGACCTCGTGTCCGACGACGTCCGCCCCGCCGTGGCCCAGCAACTCGCCGCGCTGATCCGCGGTACCGGAACCCATCTGGGGACGGGCTTCCTGGCCACCCCCTACCTGCTGCCGGCCCTTGCCGACCACGGGCAGCTGGACCTGGCCTACCAGCTGCTGATGCAGGACTCCGCGCCGTCCTGGCTCCTGATGGTGGACCGCGGCGCCACCACCATCTGGGAAGACTGGAATGGCATCGGACCGGATGGCAGCGCCAAGGGTTCGCTGAACCACTACAGCAAGGGCGCCGTTATATCGTTCCTGCACCGCTACACCGCAGGGCTTCGCCAGGCCCCCGGCAGCGCCGGGTACGAAGGAATCATTATCGAGCCCAGGCCCGGCGCCGGACTGACGTCGGCCAGCACCTCGCACCGCGGCCCGCAGGGCCTCATCGAAGTGGACTGGGCTATCGACGACGGCGGGATCACCCTCACCGCCACCGTCCCGCCCGGCACCACAGCGGAAGTCCGCCTCACCGGCCAGCCGGCCGCCGTCGTCGGGCCCGGCACCCATACCTTCACCGCCGGCGGCATTGACCACCAGCCCCCACTCGCAAGGAGCGCATCATGACCCCGGAATCCGCCACAGCCACGGAAACAGCACCCATCGAAACGGCACCCGGCCAAACAGGCCAGACGGCATCCGCCGGGCTGCCGACCCCGGCGTTCCCGGCATTCCTGCCCCCGGGCACGGCCGAAGCGGTATCTGAAGACTCCGCCGTGCACCGCGAAGTCAGCTACGCAATCACCGTCGGCTTCCGTCGCCTCGCCATGGACATTTGGCTGCCGCGTGCGGCGGCGGGACCTGTTCCGCTGGTCGTGTGGATCCACGGCGGGGCCTTCCAGCTCGGCGACCGCCGCGAACTGCCGCCCACCTTCGCTCCGGATTCCGTCTTCCGGCTCCTCAACGAGGCGGGCATCGCGTGCGCCACCGTTGACTACCGCCACGCCCTGGAGGCGCCGTTCCCTGCGCAGCTGCACGACCTCAAGGCGGCCGTCCGCTACCTCCGTGAGCACGCGGGTGTGCTGGGCATCGACGCCGGGCGCATCGGCGCCTGGGGCGAGTCGGCCGGCGGTCACCTCGCCGCATTCCTGGGACTGACCGGCGGCAGGGAAGACCTCGACGGCGGCCTCGGCGCGCAGGGGCACTCAAGCGCCGTGAACGCCGTCGTCGACTTCTATGGGGTGTCTTCCCTGCCGGACATGCCGCCCATGAACATGCCGCCCGGCATGATGGACGGGCCGTTGAGCGCGGCAGTTCCGCAGGGCATGACCATGGAACCCGGCCCCATGCTGGTGGGCGGCACCGCCGATCCCGCCCTGCTGGCGGCCGCCAGCCCGCTGGGCTACGTCACCGCCGACGCGCCGCCGTTCCTGCTGATCCACGGCGACAGCGACGGCCTGGTCCCGCTGGCCCAGAGCGAACTGCTGGCCGCGGCGCTCGCCGAAGCGGACGTCCGCCATGAGCTCGTCCCGATCTCCGGCGGTGACCATTGCTTCTTCGGTGCGGAAGATCAAGTAGACGGAATCCTCCGCACGGCGGTGGCCTATTTCCTCCGCGAGCTTTAGGGACAGGCTTGCAGTGCGGCGGTAGCATTCCCGTATGGCTATCGCACGCTTCCCAGGTCTCGTCATTGACTGCCCTGACGCCGGGGCCCTCGCGGCCTTTTACGGTGCCCTGCTCGGCTGGAACGTGAAGGTGGACGGCGACTGGGCCGAAATCCGCCCTGACGACGGCAGCAACTGCATTTCGTTCCAGCAGGTGGACGGCTACCGGGCGCCCGAATGGCCGGCCCAGGCAGTGCCACAGCAGATGCACCTGGACCTCATGGTGGAGGACCTGGACGACGGCGAAAAAGAAGCCATCAAACTGGGAGCCACCAAAGCGGACACGCAGCCCGGCACCACCTTCCGCGTCTTCCTCGACCCGGCAAGCCACCCCTTCTGCCTCTGCGTGGACTAAGAATATTCGGCATCGGACGTATCGCGGTCTTGCTGCCGCCCGTGCCGGAGGCAGGGTAGATGGTCTTGATTGAGCTCGTCAGAGCTGGCGGCAAAGTCGATTCACGGACGCTGCTTTCAGTCAATGAAACTTCGCTAGCGGGCGCACGGCCGTTCCCGGGACGCTGGGGGAAGCCCTAAAGCTTTCTCCTTCTTAACGAATCGAGCCCTCGTTGACTCACAACACCCTTCGTTTCCCATCCCAGGGCGCCGCCCTCCCGATGACCACCACACCCTCCGCCCTCCGCTTCGAGCACCATGAGGAGCCTTTCGGTATCGGCGACGACCGGCCGCGGCTGTCCTGGCAGGTCACCACGGCAACCCCCGGCTGGGTCCAGACCGCCTACGAGCTCGAGCTGGGTCCCGGTGAAGGCAGCCTGGCAAGCTATGGCCGCACGGAGTCCGCCGAACAGATCCTCCAACCATGGCCGGCGCCGCCGCTGACCAGCCGGCAACGCGTCGCCGTCAGGGTCCGCGTCTGGGGCAACGCCGACGACGTACCCTCCGAGTGGAGCCCAGTCACCTACGTCGAAGCCGGGCTCCTGAACCCAGCGGACTGGCAGGCAGCCATGATCCGCCCGGCCTGGGACGACACCAGCGAATCCAATGAGCCGGCAGCGCGTCTTAGCCGGACCTTCGAACTGGATGGCGAAGTGGCGTCCGCCCGGCTCTACGCCAGCGCCCACGGCGTCTACGTGGCGCACATCAACGGCCGCCGTGTGGGCCGGGACATCCTTGCCCCGGGCTGGACCAGCTACCACCACCGCCTGCGCTACCAGACCTACGACGTGACCGGGTATCTCCGGCCCGGCACGAACGTGATCGGCCTTGAGTTCGCCGACGGCTGGTGGCGCGGCAACCTGGGCTTCCAGGAAAAACGCAACACGTACGGCAACCTCACCGCCGTGATCGCCCAGCTGGAAATGACCGACGCCGGCGGGGAAGTCACCGTGATCGGTTCGGATGCATCGTGGCTGGCCGGGCGGGGGCCGGTGCTGTCCGCAGACCTGTATGACGGCGAAACGTACGATGCGCGGCTCCAAAACAGCGGCTGGGCCGGCGCAGAAACGGAAACAGGCAACAACGCGCTGCAGCCCGCCATGGTGGTTGACGGCTTCGATCCTGCGGTCCTGGTCGCACCGGACGGTCCGGCCGTCCGGGCTACGGAAGAGCTGCCCGTGTCGGCGGTTCTGAAGTCGCCGTCAGGAAAGATACTGCTGGACTTCGGCCAGAACCTCGTAGGCCGGGTGCGCTTCAATGCGAGCGGGCCGGCCGGCACCGAGGTGGTGCTCCGGCACGCCGAGGTGCTGGAACACGGCGAACTCGGCGTCCGCCCGCTCCGGGTGGCCAAGCAGACCGACCGCTACATCCTTCGGGGAGCTCCGGAAGGCGAGACCTGGGAGCCGGAGTTCACCATCCACGGATTCCGGTACGTGGAGGTGAGCGGCTGGCACGGCGAGCTGGACCCCGAAGCCTTCACCGCCGTCGTGATCCATTCAGAACTGGTGCGGACCGGCACCTTCGAATGCTCGGAGCCGATGCTGAACCAGCTGCACTCCAACGTCGTGTGGGGAATGCGCGGGAACTTCGTGGACGTGCCCACCGACTGCCCGCAGCGCAACGAGCGCCTCGGCTGGACCGGGGACTTCCAGGTCTTCGCAGCCACGGCTGCCTACCTGTACCGGATCCCCGGCTTCACCGCCTCCTGGCTGAAAGACATGGCCGCGGAGCAGGGGACGGACGGGCCGCCGCCCCTGGTGGTCCCGGAAGTGGTGGCCGAAAAGCCGCCGTTCCCGGACCGCCCGGTGATGGCCGCCTGGGGTGACGCCGCAGTCCTTGTTCCCTGGGTGCTTTACCAGCGGACGGGCGACCTCGAGTTCCTGCGCCGGCAGCTGCCGGGAATGATCGCGTGGCTGGAAGCAGCTGCTGAGGCTGCAGGGCCGGAGCTCCGATTTGAACACGGCTTCCAGTTCGGCGACTGGCTGGACCCGGCCGCCCCGCCGGACCAGCCAGGCGATGCCCGAACCCCGTGGCAACTGGTGGCGCAGGCATATCTGGCGTATTCCGCGGGGGTGGCCGCCCAAGCTGCGGAACTGCTTGGTGAGGATTCGTCAGGCCTGAGCAAGCTCTCGCATCGGGCCGCGACCATGTTCCGTGAGCAGTACATTTCCGACGACGGACTGCTGCTGCCGCCTACTCAGACCGCCTACGCCCTGGCCCTGAGCTTCGGACTGCTCGTGCCGGGGGAGCGGCCCGCGGCGGCAGCCGGTCTGGCTGCCGCCGTGGACGCCGACGGCTACCGGATCGCCACGGGATTCGTAGGAACCCCGCTGGTGTGCGATGCCCTGACCGACTACGGACACTCGACGGCGGCCTACCGCCTGCTGCTCCAGACGCAGTGCCCGTCGTGGCTCTACTCGGTGACCATGGGTGCCACCACCATCTGGGAGCGCTGGGATTCCATGTTGCCGGACGGCTCCATCAACCCCGGCGAAATGACGTCCTTCAACCATTACGCACTCGGCGCAGTGGCCGACTGGATGCACCGCAGCGTGGCTGGCCTCGCACCGGCCGAGCCCGGGTATCGGCACTTGCTGGTCCGGCCCCGGCCGGGAGGAGGACTGGACTGGGCAGAAGCCCGGCACGAAACCCCTTACGGCGAGGCTGTGGTGCGCTGGGAGCTTGCACGTCAGGACTTCACGCTGGAGGTGACGGTGCCGGCAGGCTGTACCGCGACGGTGATCCTGCCCGACGTCGAAGAAACCGCGCATGAGGTTGGTTCAGGGACGCACTCGTTTGGCTGCGTCCTGGGGTTGCCCGAAGGGGCCGGCTCAACGCCTCAGCTCGCGGCGCAGCCGTGACCCTGGACCCGGAGCTGGCAGGCCTGATGCACCACATTGCCGACGCCGGTTCCTTTGCGGAGTTGCTGGCGGACCCGGCCGGCGTGCAGCGGCTCGAAGCCTTCAGTTCCGGAACAGAGCCTTACCACGCACCCGATGTGCAGGTCCGGACGGTGGAGGTCCCTGGCCCCAACGGCCCGGTGCCGGTCCGCGTTTACGGCGGGCCGGCGTCGAACAGTTACGGCGCGCGGTCCGGGACTGCCGACGGCGGTGCTCCCGCTCTCGTCTGGATGCACGGCGGCGGGTTCGCCGCCGGCGGGCTGGACATGCGCGAAGCCGACCAGTTGGCACGCGAGGTGGCCGTCCGAAGCGGCGGCCTCATCCTTTCCGTGGGCTACCGCCTGGCCCGCGACGGCATCCACTTCCCTGTACCGCATGAGGACGTTCTGGCCGCCTGGCTGTGGACGGTGGAGCACGCCCGGGAGCTGGGCGCCGATCCGCTGAAACTGTGCCTGGGCGGGGCGAGCGCCGGGGGCAACCTGGCTGTCGGGGCTGCCCTTTACCTCAAGGATGCCGGCCTGCGGTTGCCCGCCAAATTGGTGCTAGCCTACCCGTTCCTGCACGCCGACCTTCCGGACCTTCCGGCTGCGGATCTGCACCTTGCAGACCTGCCCGCTGCAGACCTGCACGCAGCAGACCTGTACGCCGAGGGGGATCCGGTGGCTTCAGCCATGGCAGGCCTGCCGCCGGTCCTCCGCTTCACGGCGGACGACTGCCGCGCCATGGTGGAGAACTACATCGGCGGCCCACTCAGCATGGCGTCCTCGTACGCCATGCCCGGGCACGCTGACCCCTCCGGATTGCCCCAGGCAGCCGTCCTGGCGTGTGAATACGACGACCTCCGCTTTTCCGCCGAGCTGTTCGTCAACGGGCTCCGCGTTGCCGGAGTCCCTGTGGAGTACCGGCTGGAGCAGGGCGCCACCCACGGCTACCTCAATCACTCCGCCGGGCTGGGCGTCGTGCAGCGCGGCCTGCAGTTCCTGGCGGACGAACTGGCTTCAGCAAAGACATTTCAATGATTGAAAACCTCGCTTTCAACCCATTGGCCGGTCCGACAGTCTTATGGAAGACGCCGGATCGCTCGTGATACCGGCAGCGGCCGTGGACGGAGTCGAAGATGACGGAAGGACAGATCCTGAAGGGGATCGAGTTCACCAGCCCGGACGGCGCCGCGCCGTTACTGCTTGACCTCTATCTGCCCGCCGGGGGAGGGGACGAGGCACGGCCTGCCATAGTCCATTTTCATGGCGGCGGCTGGCGGGTGGGGGAACGCTCCTCCATGGGGCCCGTTCTTGACCGCTTCGGCTTCTGTCCGTTCGAGCGTTTGGTCGAGGCCGGCTTCGTGGTTGCCTCGGCTGATTACAGGCTCAGCTCGGTGGCGCACTTCCCGGCCCAGCTGCATGACGCAAAAGCCGCGGTGCGTTGGCTCCGGAACCAGGCCGCGGACTACAACGTGGACCCAGACCGGATCTTCGCCTGGGGTGACTCGGCTGGCGGCCACCTGGCCAGCCTCGTCGGGCTGGCCGGCGGCGAAAGTGCCGTCGCCGCAGTGGCAGCCTGGTACCCGCCCACGGACCTGGCCCGGATGGGCGAACAAAGCCTGCCCACCGCGGCCGCCCGAGCCGACGAACCGGGGTCCCGCGAGGAGCTCCTGATCGGAGCGCCACTGGCGCAGGAGCCGGGCAGGGCGGCAGCTGCCAATCCCGTCAGCTACGTCACCCCGGCTGCACCGCCGTTCTTCCTGGCGCACGGTACCGCGGACCGGTTCGTTCCTCCTTCGCAGTCCACCTCCCTGGCAGCGGCGCTGGAAGGTGCGGGAACCGACGTCGAACTCCTCCTGATCGAGGACGCGGACCACATGTGGGTGCTTCCCGACCAAAGTCCGGCGGCGGCCGAGAAGGTGCTGGATGCGACCATTTCCTTCTTCATCCGCCAGTCGAACCGCCCCTGACTTCTCCGTTCCAACGGCTCAGCCTCCGCGGGCACCCTCCTTTCCTGGGCTGTCCTGCCGTGCCCACCTACCGCCACTCCGCCGCACAGCGCGGATCATGAAAGGCCCTTCACATGCAGTACATCGGCATCAACCACCGCGGCGAACCCTGGGTCGCGGCCCTGACGGACACCCGCGTCTTCCCGCTGGCGCCCGTTTCTGACTTCTGGGCGGACGCTTCCGGCTGGCAAGACAAGTCTGTCTCGTTGACGTCCGACGGCGGCAGCTCGCTTGAGCGCGGCAGCGTCACCGAAGTGCCGCTCGTGCCGGCGTCTGCACGCGTCATTTGCGTAGGCCTGAACTACAAGGCGCACGCTGCCGAAGGCAGTTACAAAGACCAGGAGCTGCCCCCTTACCCCACCCTGTTCGGGCGCTGGACCGCTTCCCTGTCAGTGGGAAGCGTGCCGGTCCCCGTACCCGCCGGCGAGGCGGGACTGGACTGGGAAGGCGAGGCTGCCGCCTATGTCGGCCAGCGGGTGGAAGCCGCCGACGAAGCGGCTGCAGCCGAGGCGGTTTTCGGCTACTCCACCTTCAACGACCTCACCGCCCGCCGCGCCCAGAAGCTCACCACCCAGTGGACCCTGGGCAAGAACGGTGATTTAAGCGGACCCATGGGGCCCCTTGTCAGCCGTGACGAGGTTGGCGACCTCCGCGACGGGCTTCAGGTCCGGACCCGGGTGAACGGCACTGAGGTACAGAACGGCAACACGCGGGACATGATCTTCTCGGTGCCGGCCATCATCTCGCTGATCAGCCAGACCTTTACCCTGCACCCCGGCGACGTCATTGCCACCGGCACCCCAGAGGGTGTGGGCTACGTCCGGAATCCGCCGTGGCTGCTGCAGCCGGGCGACACCGTCGAGGTTGAAATCGACCGTCTCGGCACGCTCACCACACCCGTTGGCGAACCCTCACTCAGGAGCCGGGCCTGATGGTCACCATCCATGACGCCGCGCCCGACGACATTCCGGCGGGCGTTCCAGTACTGATCTCCGGCGGAGGACCCAGCGGGCTGTTCCTCGCGCTGGACCTGGCCACCCGCGGGATCCCGAGCGTGGTCATCGAACCCCGGACATCCGTAGACCCCGCGCGACCGCGGGCCAAGACCACCAACGCACGCACCATGACGCACCTGCGCAGGCTGGGGCTGGCGGACAAGCTCAGAGCCGCCGCACCACTGCCTGTGGATTACTCCCAGGACGTGGCCTTCTGCACCGGGCTCGCGGGTTACGAGATCCGCAGGTTCCGCCAGGCGTTCCAACTGGTGCCCGGCCGCTATGGCCCGCAGCCGGAATGCGGGCAGCAGGTGCCCCAGCCGGTGCTGGAGGAAGTGCTGCGCGCCGCTGTGGCCGCATCTCCTCTGGTCACGCTCCTGACCGGATGGCGTGTCGAGGACGTCGTCACCAACGCCGCAGATGCGCTTGGCCTCGGCACCCGCTCCAGGGTTGTGGTTGCCGATGCCTCCGGCCGGACCCGGACCATTGAGTCCGGTTTTGTTATCGGAGCCGACGGCGGTTCCTCCGCCGTGCGCCGCAGCCTGGGAATGCGGCTGGAGGGCGGATCCGCATCGTTGTCCAACATCAGCATTCTGTTCCGGTCCCGGGATCTTGGTGCAGCCATCACCCTTGACCCCGCCGTCCAGTACTGGGTGGTGGGTTCGGATGCCGCCGGGATGGTGGGCCGGATGGACCTTGCCGACACGTGGTGGGCCATCATTCAGGGTGTGGATCTCCAGGAATTGGAGATGGGCGCAGGGACTTCCGCTGATCCGGCTGCGGGCGCTGGCTCCTTGGTGCGCGCCCTGGTGGGAGCCGAGATCGATGTGGAGGTCCTTGCGACTGATCCCTGGACCGCGAGGATGCTCCTCGCTCCCGGGTATGGCCGCGACGGCGTGTACCTAGTGGGTGACGCCGCACACCTGAACCCGCCCTGGGGCGGCCACGGCTTCAACACCTGCATCGGAGATGCGGCTAACCTGGCGTGGAAGATCGCGGCCGTCCTGGACGGCTGGGCCGGACCGGCTTTGCTGGGAAGCTACGAACGGGAACGCCGGCCGGTCGCGGCGCGGACCATCGGTGACGCGGCTGCCAACGGCAGGGCTCTGGCCTACCATTTCGCAAGTCCGGCCCTGCGCGACAACAGCGAAGAGGGCGCCCGGGCCAGGCAGGCCGCCCACGAAGCACTCGCGGTCAAGCAGAGTGAGTTCGATTCCCTTGGCCTCGTGCTGGGCTACAGCTACGCCGCTTCCCCCCTGGTAGTGCCCGACGGTTCTCCCGTTCCTGCCGAGGACCCCATCCGATACGTCGCCAGCGCAAGCCCCGGGGCGCTGCTCCCGCATGCCTGGCTCGATGCCTCAACGTCCGTCTACGACGTCCTTGGCCCTGGTTTTACGCTGCTGGTGGATTCACACGTTTTGGCCGGCGAACCGGAGACGCGGGCCTTCGGCCCGCTGCTGGAGGAAGCAGCCCGGCAGGGCATTCCGGTGACGGTCGTCGCCGTCGGGCCCGTCGCCGTCGGGCCCGCCGACGACGGGACGCCCATGGCGGACCTGTGGGCCGCTGAGGCGGTGCTCGTCCGCCCGGACCAGCACATCGCATGGCGCGGCAGCTCAGCCGAAGCCGCGGCGGCAGCGCTGTCTGTGGCCGCAGGCTGGACGCCTCGGGAACCCCTCCACCGCCGGGAACCGGCCCAGAAACTACAAATGAGCCCGGAACATCGGCTGAGCTCAGAACACCGAGTTAACCCGGAACATCGGCTGAGCTCAGAACACCCAGTTAACCCGGAACAACAGGACAGGAGCCCCCGTGTCAGTGCCGTCATTCCGTGACTTTCTGTATCCGCCGGACCACCCGCGAGTTGCGGGAATTCGCGGCCTGGATGCGCGTGCCTACGCCGAGGCCGCGAAGAGCGACTCCTTTGCCGGGCCCATGATCAAAGGCTGGGAGGTCCTGTATCCCGAAGCCTTCAAGGGGGTGACCGACGACGGCGTTCTCCGCACTGGACTGTATCCATTGGCTGGGGCGCGGGCGGGCGAGGAAGCTCCCACCAGGGCGATGGTGGCAGCGGCGCGAAGCCTCCTGTCCCTCCTGACGCCGTCCACGTCGGGGCGCTTTTGCTATGCCGTGGACGCCCACGAATGGCAGAGCTGGGCCAATCCGGAGTTCATGCAGCACGATACCGGCCTGCGCCTTGATGAAGTTGATCCTGCTGTTTGCGAGGCAATCCTGGCCCTGGTGGAGGCAAGCCTGAGTCCGGCCGGGTTCGACCTTGTCCGGAACCTGATGAGGATCAACGGCTTCCTTGGTGAACTCGTGGAGCTCCCGCAGCTGATGAACGAGTACAGCTACAACGTCGCCCTGTACGGCGAGCCGTCGGAGACCGAGCCGTGGGGGTGGCAGCTCTTCGGCCACCACGTGGCGCTCAACTGCCTTGTGGCGGGGACCCAGCTGGTCATCTCGCCCGTGTTTCTGGGTGCAGAACCGGATGTCATCGACGCCGGCCCGCACCGGGGCGTCAAAGTCTTCAAGGAGCGCATTGCGCTCGCCCGGCAGCTGATGGCTGCACTGCCCGACGGGTTGCGAAAGGAAGCCACCCTCTTTGAGTCCATGGTGGATCCTGCCATGCCCGAGGGCCGGATCCACGCCGGCGATGAACGGCACCTGGCAGGATGCTTCCAGGACAACAGGGTGATTCCATACGAGGGCATACCCGTCAGCGCCATGCCGGACGATGCCCTCGCCGTGCTGGACGAGCTCGTGGAGGATTTCATCGCCCACCTGCCTGATGGGCCCCGGTCGGCTCGCCGCCGGGAAATACAGGAGCATTACGGCGAGAGCTGGTTCTGCTGGATCGGCGGCTGGGAGGGCCAGGATGCGTTCTACTTCCGGCTGCAGAGCCCCGTTGTGGTGATGGAGCTGGATCACCACACCGGCGTCTTCCTCGGCAATGACACCCCAGCGCCGTTCCACATGCACACCGTTATGCGCACCCCAAACGGCAATGACTACGGCCGTGAACTGGTGCGGCAGGCCGTCGCCGGAGCGTAACGGGTCCGCCGCATCTCGATGCACTGTCGATAGTAGCCCTGTCGACAATTCCGCTGTCGACAATTCCGCTGTCGACAATTGCACTGTCGATAATTGCTCTGGGGCGGCGGTCTTGCGATACTTTGCCCCATGCCTTCACTTCCCACGACGTTCGCCGAGGACGTCTTCAATCAACCAGCCCGGGCGCAGTTCGAGGCGTTCCTGGATGAGCACCGCGTGGCACTCAATGACTCCCTGAATGGGCTGACCGAGGAGCAGGCGCGCCGATCCTTAGTGCCCTCCCGGACCACGCTGCTGGGCCTAGTGAAGCATGCGACAGTCGTTGAGAAGGTCTGGTTCGACGAAGCCATTACCTGCCGGACCCGCGCGGAGATCGGCATCCCCGCTACGCCGGACGAGTCATTTGTCCTCGACGACGGCGACACCATCGCCACCGTCCAGCGGGCACATCGCGAGGCATGCGAGTCATCGCGCCGTGCGACGTCCTCCCTGGGGCTCGACGCCGTGGTCCACGGCAACAGGCGCGGCCCGCTCCCGCTCCGCTGGGTGTACCTTCACATGCTGCGCGAACTCGCCCAGCACTGCGGGCACGCGGACATCCTGCGCGAGCAGCTCCTCAATGAGAGGAATGGCGCCACGTAGCCGCCATTCCTGGCTAAGCCCTCGTATGAGGGGCCAGGTACTCGAACCGCCGGACTGTCGCCGTGCCGTTGGTTGCTGAGATGCCCAGGACCCGGCCGGTGAATCCGCCGGCCACCTCTGTGGAGAGGTACCGGCCGTCGAGCGATGCCAGACGGGTAAAAAGTCCGTTCCGGCGGATGCCAAGAGAGACTTCATCGGGCCCGGCGTTGGTTCCCATACGTCCTGCGTTGGGCGCGTCGGTGCATTGAATTTCGAGGACGAGCGGCACGCCAGCGTCACTGTGTCCGTCCAGCTCAGGATCAAATGTCCGGTCGGTGATTCCCCGGCCATCCGGCGCCGGTTCATCCGACGCCGGTTCATCCAACGCGGCCCGGCCGACCGTCTGGCAGAGCTGGCCGATCCTGGCAACGGCCCTGATCTCGAATTCATCGGCTTCCACCGCGTACCAGTGGCCATCATCCACGCGGAGTTCCAGCCGCACAGTGGCGCCGTCCAGGGAATTGATCGAGAGCCCCGCCGACCAGGTGAAGTCCCGGACCCTTGTGGCGAGGGTTCGTCTCCGCCCGTCCGGCCTGTCCGTTCCGGAAATGGCCAGACCGTTGGGCGTCGGGTCCGTGAAGGACGCAGGATCGTCGCCGGGCGAAACCCAGCGGTGGTGCAACTCCGGAGCGGAGAAATCATCGGAAAACGAGGTGTCGGGCACGGGCACTTCGTAGTGGTTTTCGTGGAACTGCGGCCACCCGTCACTCCAGCTGATACCTGCGAGGAATGTTTCCCGCCCCAGCACATGGAACGAAGGCGTGGTGCCGCGCTGCCGCACGCCCAAGTACACCGCCGCCCAGTTGCCGTCCACAGTTTCCAGGAGGTCGGGGTGGCCGGCGTTTTGCACCGTGGCGTCGAGGCTCCGGTGGCTGAAGATGGGGTTGTTCCGGTGGCCTTCGAAGGGTCCCTGAGGGGCAGCGCTTCGGCTGATGGAAACTGAATGGCCGCGCTCGGTGCCGCCTTCCGCCAGGAGCAGATACCACCAGTCCCCGACGTGATAGAGATGCGGGCCCTCGGGATACGCCAGTCCGCTGCCCTGCCATACCTTCCGTGGAACCTCCAGCAGCTCGCCGGCAACCGGGTCCAACCGTGCCTGGACGATCCCGGTCTGGTGTTCAGCGGGTCCGAAGCCCACCCACGTCAGGAAGCAGCCGTCGTCGTCGTCCCATGCGATATCCGGATCGATTCCCAACGTTCCAGGAATCTGGACGGGGTCACTCCACGGTCCTGCCGGATCTTCCGCCGAGAGCAGCAGATGGCCACCGCCGAAGTCGCTCATGTTGGTGGTGACAAACCAGAACCGGCCGCCGTGGTGGCGGAGGGTCGATCCAAAGATCCCTCCGGATCCCCGGCGGTCGCCCGCGCTGAACTGGCTCCGGCGGGTGAGGATGTTTCCTACCTGGTTCCATTCCTGCAGGTCCCGGCTGTGGAAAAGGGGTGCGCCAGGAAAGTATTCAAAGCTGGACGTGGCCAGATAGTAGTCGTCTCCGACGCGGCAGATGGTGGGATCGGGGAAAAAGCCCGGAATGACGGGCGAGGCGGCCCCCGACCGGAAGGTTCGGAGGGCCGCCCCTGGTGGCATGAGCACGATGATTCGTTGACCCCTAAATATCCAGCGCCGCGCGCCGCTGCGGCGGGGGACCGACCACCGTCAGGTCCATCTCAGCCTGGGCCCGGCCGAACCCTTCCATGTCCATGTACGGTTCCCCGCCCTCGGTGTACATGTAGTCGTCAGTGGGCTTGTTGAAGTACTCAAAGAAGCCGTTGAAGACCGACGGCGTCAGGAAGCCCACCATCTGGGTGTTGTGGGAATCGAAGGCGAACGAATGGATGGTTCCGGCAGGGGCGTGCAGGAAGTCCCCCTTCGTGAGCAGGACCTCGCGGCCGTTGGCGTAGATCCACATCCGCCCTTCCGTACAGAGGAAGTTCTCGGTGTGCTGCTCGTGGAAATGCAGGGGAATATAAGGGGACTTTGCACCCTTCGTGTGCACGGCAAAGTAGTTGGAGCCGGTATTGGCCGGGCGCGACAGGTACGTGAACATGGTCTGGTAGCTCACCAGCCGCTCGCCTTCGCCGGCGCTGAGGAAAAAGGGACTGGCAGTCTGCGGGAGTCCGGCGTTCTGCTGCAGTGAGGGCGCTACGCGCTCCACGTCCGGAAAACTAATGCCGAACTCGGCACCTACTGCTGCACACTCCTGGAGCGTGGGCTTTCGTCCTGCAACCACTGGGGGAACGTGGGAATCGATCGGCGTGCCCACGCGCCCGTAGTACGCCTCGGCGCCTCCCGGCGTCATCCAGTTCAGGAAGCGGGTGTAGTGGCTGGCCATACGGTATGCGTGAGGGGTTCCGGGTGGAATGACGACGGAGTCGCCCGGCGTGAGGATCCGGCTTTCGCCGGGCAGCCACACGTGCAGGATGCCGTCGAAGACATACAGTGTTTTGTGCTCAACGCTGTGGCTGACGAACGGCGACTCGGCGCCCATGCCACCGGAGATGTACGCCGCGCTGAAAATCCCGCCTGTATCGGCCGCCCGGGCAATGACCGTAATCAGCTGGCCGTTGAGTTCGTACCGGGCGCCCTCCCCGGATGCCATGTAATAGGGCACGGCCTCACCCGGGAGCGCGTTCGCCACCGGGAGCTGCTTGTTCATTTCCTCAACGCTGAGGGACATCGCTTCCTTCTTCCTGTCGGTCTGCTGCGCGGGCGCGTGGCTCCAAGCATGCCGGTTGCCAGGATCGGCCGCGACCCGAATTTTCAATGAGTGAAACGCGGGAATGGCGGAACCGCCGGCAACGCGGGGCCACTTACAGCCGCATATTGGGTCCGGAAGCGGCCGTAAGTGACCCCGCGTTGCCTGAGTTGTCCAGCGGTAGGTCGTCGTTGTCCAGGTCAGGCGGCGGGGATTGCAGCAACCTCCGGAAGGTCCGCCAGCAGTTCTTCAACGGTGGGTGGGTTGGCGCCGGGCCGGCGGACGGTGATGGCTGCGGCCTTGGAGGCGGTTCGTCCGAGGGTTTCGAGTACGGCCGGGGCCAGGCCGTCCGTTCCGCGGGCCAGCAGTCCGTAGATCAGTGCGGCCATGTAGGAGTCGCCGGCGCCGATGGTGTCGGCGACCACCGACCTGATGGAAGGGATGTGCAGCTGTGTGGCCGGGGTTGCCAGCAGGGACCCCTCGGAGCCGCAGGTCACGACGGCCAGTCCTGCGCCCAGTTCGAGAATGCGCTTCGCCGTGTCCTCGAGCTCGAGTCCGGGGTAGAGCCATTGGGCGTCTTCGTCGCTGAGCTTGACCACGTCGGTCAGCGGAACCAGGTCCTCGAAGATTGAACGGGCCTGGGCCTGGCTGCCGAGGAGAGCGGGCCGGATGTTGGGATCATAAGTGACGACGCACTCGCGGTGGGCCTGCTCCATGAGTGCCTTGACCGCGGCGGCCCCCGGCGCCAGGAAGGTCGCAATCGAGCCGGTGTGGAGCACCTTGGGGAGGAATGCCGGGGCACCCTCCGGGAGCTCCCAGCTGATGTCGAAGTCGTACGTGGCGGAGCCGTCGGCGGCGAGGGTGGCCGTGGCGGAGGCCGTGCGGCCCAGGGATGTGGAACCGGGGAGGAGCTGGACGCCGGCGCGGCTCAGGTGCGCTTGGATCGCTGCGCCGCGGTCGTCGTCGCCGATGGAGGTCAGGAGGGCCGCGCGGACGCCGAGGCGTCCGAGTCCGTAGGCGACGTTTGCCGGCGATCCGCCGGGGTGCTCGACGGTGCCTTCCGGGGAGGTGACGACGTCGACCAGCGCTTCGCCGATGACGATGACATCAGGGGTTGTGGCGGGGGTGCCAGTGGGTTGGGTCTGGGGCATTGGGGGGCCTTTCATGGAGCCGTCCGCGGACCTGGTGCAGGCCCGCGGACGGAGTTGGGGGAGAACCGGTGGTGCTCTTGCGGACTAGGCGGTGGCCGCGCCCGTCATGATTGCCACCGCATCGGTCATGCTGTGCGACTGCGGCGTGATGGTGGCCGCGCACTTGCCCAGGCGCTGGATGTGGATCCGGTCGGCCACGTCGAACACGTGGGGCATGTTGTGGCTGATCAGGATGACCGGCAGGCCCCTGTCCCGGAGGTCCCGGACCAGCTGCAGGACCTGGTTTGATTCCCGCACGCCGAGGGCTGCTGTCGGCTCGTCGAGCACAACCACTTTGGAGCCGAACGCCGCGGCGCGGGCCACGGCGACAGCCTGGCGCTGGCCGCCGGAGAGGTTTTCCACCGGCACCGTCACGTCCTGGAGCGTGGAGATGCCGAGCCTGGTCAGCTCTTCCTTGGCTTTGCGGCGCATTCCCTTGGTATCGAGGACGCGGAAGATCTTACCCAGCGGTCCGGGAACCCGCTCTTCCCGCCCCAGGAACAGGTTGGAGGCGACGTCGAGTGCAGGTGATACGGCAAGGTTCTGGTAGACCGTTTCGATGCCGTGGACGCGGGCGTCCTGCGGGCGCTTGAAGTGAACTTGCTGGCCGGAAACGAACAACTCGCCCGAGTCAGGGACCTCGGCCCCGGTGAGGCACTTGATGAGCGTGGATTTTCCGGCGCCGTTGTCGCCGATGATCGCCAGGACTTCGCCCGGGTACAGGTCGAGGCTGACGCCGTCCAGGCCCACCACACGGCCGAAGGTCTTGACGAGGTTCCTGGCCTGCAGGATCGGCTGGCGGACCTCGGTCTTGGCCGGCTGGAATTCTGTGGCGGTCATGATTTCACCTTTCGGATCCACTGGTCGATCGACACAGCGAGGATGATGAGGACGCCCACGGCGAGGGTCTGGTAGAGCACATCGAGGCCCGCCAGCGAGAGGCCGTTGCGGAACACCCCGACGATCAGCGCCCCGAGGAGGGAGCCCCAGATGGAGCCGCGCCCGCCGAAGAGGCTGGTTCCGCCGATGACGACGGCGGTGATGGAGTCGAGGTTCAGGTCCACGCCGGCGTTGGGGCTGGCTGCGTTCGTGCGGCCGATCTGGATCCACGCGCCGACGGCCAGCACGGCCCCGGCTGCGAGGTAAACGCTCATCAGGACCCTGTTCACCGGGATACCGGCCAGGCGGGCGGCTTCCTTGTCATCGCCCACCGCGTAGACGTGCCGGCCCCAGGCGGTCTTGCCGAGGATGAACGCGACCGCGATGTAGAGCAGGAGCATCATGACCACGCCGGTGGAGATCCGCACTGGGCCGACCGGGAACGTGCTCCCCATCCACGTCAGCAGGCCGGGCATGGCCGAGCCGCGGACTGTGGAGCCGCCGGAGTAGAGAAGCGTCACGGCGATGAAGATGTTCAGGGTTCCGAGCGTGACGATGAACGGAGGGAGCCGGAACCTGGTGACCAGGAAACCGTTCAGCGCCCCCGCCGCCAGACCCACGACGAGGCCGAGGAGCAGAGCGAGCGGAGCTGGCGTGCCGCTGCCGACGGCCAGCTGTGCCACCACCATGGAGGAGAGGATCATGACGGCGCCCACCGAGAGATCGATGCCGGCGGTGAGGATGATGAGGGTCTGGGCGATTGCGAGGGTTCCTACCACCGAGACCTGCTGGGTGATCAGGGACAGGTTCTCGACCCGCAGGAACCTCTCATTGAGGAGCCCGAAGACCACCACCGCAACAAGCAGGACAATGGCCGGGCTCAGTGCGGGGTAGCGGTGGAGGATGTTACGGATTCGGCTGAGCGGAGTCTGGCGGTCGAGGAATTCCTCGGCGGGGTCTGCATGCCCTGCGGTGGGCGGGCCTGCGGTCTGTTGCTGGGTCACTGTTGCTCCTGAACTTCAAGGTCCTGCTCGGGCTGGTTCGGCTGGGGCTGGTGCGGCGGCTGCTGCTTCTGCAGTTAATTCTCCTGCTGTGAACCGCGGGAAGATACTGAATTTTCGGCACCTTCCCGCGGTGTGAGGTTCACGCGGGCTACTTGCCCCAGCAGATCTTGGCGGCGTCGGACGTGGTGATGCTCTTGACGCCGTCGGCGGCCTTGTCGGTGACGAGTTCGACGCCGGTGTTGTAGAAGTCCAGTCCTTCTGAGTTGGCTGGCTTCTTGCCGGTCTTGGCCAGCTCAACGATGGCCTTGACGCCCAGTTCCGCCATCTTCACCGGGTACTGCTGGGCAGTGGCGCCGATGACGCCGGCCTTGACGTTGTTGACGCCGGAGCAGCCGCCGTCAACCGAGACCACCAGCACGTCCTTTTCCTTGCCGGCGGACTTCAGCGCCTCGAAGGCACCGGCCGCAGCCGGCTCGTTGATGGTGTAGACCACGTTGACGTTCGGATTCTTGGCGAGAAGGGTTTCCATGGCGGTCCGGCCGCCGTCTTCGGCGCCCTGGGTTGCCTGGCTGCCCACGATCTCGTAGTCGCCGCCCTTGCCGCCGGTGTACTTGCCGGTCTTGGCCTCGTCACCGTTCTTCTTCTTGTCCGCGGTGTCGATGCCCAGGCCGGTGAGGAAGCCCTGGTCCCGGTTGTAGTCGACCGAGACCACCTTGTCATCGAACAGGTCCAGCAGCGCGATGGTGGCCTTCTTGCCGGCCAGCTGCGCGGCGGTCCACTTGCCGATCAGTTCACCTGCGGCGAAGTTGTCGGTGGCGAAAGTGATGTCGGCGGCATCTGCCGGGTCCGGCGGAGTGTCCAGGGCGATGACGAACAGCCCGGCGTCCTTGGCCTTCTTCAGCGCATCCACGACGGAAGGGCCGTTGGGGGTGATTAGGATGCCTTTGTCACCCTTGGAGATTGCGTTTTCGATGGCCTGGATCTGCGTCTCCTCGTCGCCGTCGGCCTTGCCGGCCGCGAGCTTCAGGTCCACGCCGTCGGCTTCGGCGGCCTTCTTTGCACCATCCTGCATGGAAACGAAGAACGGGTTCGAGGTGGTCTTAACAATCAGGGACACACCGACCTTCTCGGCCGAAGAGCTTCCGGACGACGAGGTGGATGGGGAACTCCCGCCACAAGCGGTGAGGCTGAGCGTGCCGAGGGTCAGGACTGCACCGATGGCAAGCAGGCGGTGGGCGACTGTCCGCGGGGCTTTGGAACTCAACATTGAATCTCCTGGTTTCGTGGCACTTCTGGTGCCTGACAACGATGTCATGCATCATGTAATCAAGATCACGGGGTACAGTCAAGAGAAATTTCGATGATGAAGGACCAGCCAATGACAACGGTGTCTAATCGTTACCAACCTGAAGCGACAAAGAATCGGCCCACGATGCGCCACGTCGCGGCACTGGCCGGCGTCGGCATCAAGACCGTCTCCCGGGTGATGAACGATGAACCGGGGGTGTCCGAGGCAACCCGCCAGCGCGTACTCGGCGCCTCCCAGCAGCTCAATTACCAGCTGGACATGGCAGCGGGAAGCCTTCGCCGGGCCGGTCGCCAGACCCTTTCCATCGGTCTCCTGCTGCCAAGCGTGTCCAACCCCTTCAGCGGCGAGATTCACCGCGCCCTGGAGGACTCCCTGACCGCCCGAGGCATTGCGGTCTTCGCCGCCAGCCTCGATGACGACCCGGAACGGGAGAAGGCCCTCGTTGCAGCTTTCCTGGGGCGGCGTGTCGACGGCCTGGTCCTGACGCCCATCGCGAAGAGCCAGTCTTACGTCATTCCAGAGCACTCACGCGACCTGCCCATGGTCTTCATCGACCGTGAACCGGTGGGCATTGAGGCGGACGCCGTGGTGACGGACAACGCTGTCGGAGCCGCCACGGCCGCCGGCCACCTGATTGCACACGGCCACAGGAAGCTTGCCTACCTGGGTGACCGCACAGACATCCAGACGGCCCGCGAACGCCGGCGCGGTTTCATTGAGGAACTCGGCCGGGCCGGCATCGCGACGTCCTCGGTTCCGGTGCTCGAAGGCCTCCACAACGAGGAGTCAGCCCGCCAGGCGGCCCTTGAGCTGCTCAGGTCCGACGATCCGCCCACCGCCATCTTCTCCAGCCAGAACCTGATCACGTTCGGTGTCATGCGTGCCCTCAAGGAGCTCGGTGCCAGCAGGAAAGTGGCACTCGTAGGGTTCGACGACTTCACCCTTTCGGACATGATGGATCCCGGCATCACCGTCATTGCCCAACATCCCGAGAGAATCGGGAAGCTCGCCGCAGAGCGGCTCCTGGCCAGGATCGACGGCGATGAGCGGGCCCCGCAGACGTACGTTGTTCCGTCCGAGCTCATTGAGCGTGGATCAGGGGAACTCCGCCCACCGCACTGAACCGGTCCGCCCTTTGCCGGTCCGCCCTTGTTCCGTCACGATTTCAACCACCCATACCGAACCTTGAAGAGGGGAAAACCATGACCAAAACGCTGTACGCAGAATTTACCGTCAAGCCCGGAAGCGAAGACCGGGTCGCGGAAATGATGCGCGAACTGACAGAACACGTCCGCCGGGAACCGGGCAACCAGCTGTTCCTGCCGTACACCCGGGAAACCAACCCCCGGGAGTACTTCGTGTTCGAGGTGTACGACGACGATGCCGCCTTCCAGGAGCACATCAGCGCCGACTACGGCGCCCGGTTCAACGGGGAACTCGCGGACCACATCGAGGAGGACGGCTCGGTCCTGACCTGGCTCCAGCCGGTCGCGTGAAGCCGGGGGTCCCGCCCGAAAGCCGAAGCCCCTGAGTCACGGCCTGAACCTGAACCCCGGGGTCCCGCGCAAAGGCTCAAGCCTGGGGTCACAGCCCAAAAGATGTGCACAGAGGAGTGAGCAAAACGGCCGGTGCCCGCATCTGATGCGGGCACCGGCCGTTTTGCTTGGAGCGGATCAGGAAGCCCAGCCCTTTCTCGAGTGCGGCCGGCGGTGGTTCCTCTGCGGCAGCTTCCCGCCCGGCCGCGGCCGTTGCCGCGGTTCGGCTACCGGCGGTTCTTCTTGACCGTCGGCGCCGGGACAAACATCGACTTGCTCAGCGGCGTGACGGACACGGACTTCAACCGCGCGGTGCCCCCCTCGGCAAACAGGGACACTTGGCTGGCTCCCTGTTCGGGGAAGACCTGGTCGGTGACGGTCCGCAGGCCGTTCTGCGCAAATACCTCCACTGAAGACCGGTCAACGTAGATGCGCAGGGTCACGTTGCCGTTGGCATCCAGGCTAACGGGCGCCGAGTCAACCGACGCGAAGAGCGGGTGGAAGGCGGTATTTCCGGAGTTTCGCCGGTCCACGTACACCTCGCCCGCCGCCCTGTCATAGCCGATGACCGTTGAGGAATTGCCGTTGCCCAGCACGGTGATCCCCGCCTTCGCGGCCGTGCCCGGCGCGAGAGTGACGTCGATCCTTTGCACCTGGCCCCAGGCTGCTGCCGGCAGGGCCTGGGTGCCTGGGGCTATGCTCCGTGCCTTCTTTTCGGCGTAGCTCACCCTTGTGCCGAGGGCGTCCACCTGCTGGACGGCCTTCTGGGTCAGGCGGGGTCCGGCGGCGGTCTGCGTGAGGGCAACCTCGCGGGGTAGGGACATGGCGCTCCGCCACGGCGACGTGGGAATGCTGTTGGCGTAGTCCCAGTTGTTCATCCAGCCGAGCATGATGCGCTTGTCCTGCGGCATGTTGCCGAAGGAGACGGACGCATAGTAGTCCCTGCCGTAGTCCAGCCAGTCATAGGTCTGCAGCCGGGGCGTGGCGGGCCGGGGTGACGCCACGAACTCATCGGCAAGAATGTGGCCCCAGCCGAACCGGTTGTTGTCCACCACCCGAATGCTCGCCTGCCGCCCCTTGAATTCCGAGACGTTCCAGGACTCCCAGTCAAGCACTTCACTGTTGGCGCCCGTGGCGCTGCGGACAACCTTCCCGTCGACCACGAGGTTGACAGTGGTTTCGTCGGAGCGGGGAACGGCAGCCTGGTCGGTGAGCATGACGTGGTCCAGCGTCAGGTGCCCCCAGCCTCCCGTGGCCTGGTCAACGACCCTGAGCTGCGCGGTCTGCCCGGCAAACGCCGAGACGTCCCAGCCTTTCCAGTTGAGGGCGCCGGCGTCGTCACCGGAGAGAGTCCGCACCACAGTGCCGTTCACCAGCAGTTGCACCTCGAGCACTTGTCCTGACCCTGCGTCTCGGTGCCCGCCTCCCACGAGCATGCTCATGAAGTTCCGGGACACAGTGAACGACGGCGATGTCATGGTTCCCTGCCTGTCGTCACCGGGTGCGCCTCCGGTGTCGAACGTGTTGATGCGCTTGGCGCCGATGTAGAAGTCCCCGCCTGCTGTTGAGGGCTGGAACGCGGGGGCCAGATCCCCGGTACCGGTCCAGCCGGCGTCAGCCAGGGTGGTTCCGTCAGGGACCTCGAAGCCGCTGAACAGCAGGTCGCCGGGAGGTGGCGTGTTGTCCAATTTGTCCGAGATACGCGGATGCTGCCCGCCGCCCACAAGGAAGTTGAGGTAATCGCTGTTCACGGTGAACGCCGGTGAGCTCATCGAGCCCAAGGGCCAGTCGCCGTCGTTAAAGGAATTGATGAGGCCGGCGCCGGCAAAGCCGGTGACGGCGTTCTGCCCAGCTAGTGCCCCGCCGGCCGGGGCGTCCGCAAACGGCCCGTTCTTCCAATTCCCCGGCTCGTTGTTTGCTGTCCAGCCGTTGTAAGTGCCGTCGTTGAAGCCGGCCAGGGACGTCCCGGCCGGCAGCGAGTCGCTGGCCTTGGTTGACTCCGACTTAAAGGTGGTCCCGTCGAAGTTGCCCACGAAGTACTGGCCGGCCGAGCCTCCGGCCACGCCGCCCGGGTTGATGTTGACCACCATGACCCACTTAACCTTTGCGGGATCACCGTCGACCGCCAAGGGAAACAGGTCGGGGCATTCCCAGAGCCCTCCCGTGGCGTTCGCCGGCCCGAACTCGCTGAGGGGCGCCCAGTCCTTGAGGTTGCCGGACTTGTACAGGACCACCTTGTGCTCGGTGGCCTCGACGGCGGCCATCACCCAGTAGCCGCCGCCGGTCGGGGAGTTGTACCAAAAGACCTTGGGGTCGCGGAAGTTCGCGGAGTTGCGGTTGAGTACCGGGTTGGCGCTGTACTTGGTCCAGGTCTGACCTTGGTCCAGATTGTAGGCGAGTGACTGCGCCTGGAGTCCTTTATACGGCGAGGCATCCTTGTAGGCGCTGGTGAAGATGGCCACCATGGGCGGGTTTGCCGCGGTACCGAAGCCGGACGTGTTGTTCTTGTCCACCACCACGCTTCCGGAGAAAATGTCCTGCTGGTCATCGGTGGGGATGGCCAGCGGCTGCTCCTTCCAATGCGTCAGGTCGGTGGACGTGGCATGGCCCCAGGACATGTTCCCCCACGTGTTTCCCGATGGGTTGTGCTGGTAAAACAGGTGGTAAACGCCGTTGTAGTAGACCATCCCGTTGGGATCGTTCATCCAGTTCTGTTGAGGCGTGAAGTGGATCGCTGGCCTGTACTGCTCGTCTCCAACTGCCTCCGCAGCCGACGCCGGACCCGCCCCGGCCAGTGCCGCGGCCAGGGTGAGTCCCACCAGAGTGAGGGCAGAACATGTCTGCATTATTCGAGATTTTTTGCTGTGCATTTCGCTGAGGTCGCCCTTCATTGCGCGTGCCTTTCTTCAAGACAACGTTGTCAGTGTGTGGAACGCTAAATTAAGTCCACGAGACAAGTCAACGGATAGATATAGACTCCCATCGACACATCGGCGCCCGCCCAAATCTGACACCGTTGTCCACGCGAACTGTTCGGCCGCGGCGCACACCGGGGCGGCCGGTTGTTAGTGTGGGAAGCATGAAACGACGTCTCCTAGCTCTGGTCATGGTTCCCACGCTGCTGCTTCTGGCGGGGTGCGGCCAAGCTCAGGAGGCCGTGCAGAATGCGGCCAGCTCGGCCGCGTCCGGAGTTGCCAACGCCGCGGCCGACCAAGTCAAAAGCCAAATCTGCGCGTTGCTGAGGGACGGCCTCGTCAGCGCCTCGGACAAGGCCGCGCTCACGGGACTCGTGGCCGGTGCCGATACCGCGGGGGTTCCGTCCGAGATCACCGCCCCGTTGAAAGAGATCGCCCAAGCCGGAGACGAAGTGCCCAGCGAATCGGTGAAACAGCTGCAGAAGGCCTGCGCTGCCGGCCGATTCCGCGGTGGCCCCGACCTGCACTGACGGGCCCGCAGTCGCTTGAGAGCGGCCGGGAGTGCCGGGCGCCCCGCCCGGCCGTCCGTGGGTGTGGCCCCTGTCCCTCCCCGCCCTGCAATAATCGGAACCAACCGATGCCTGGCAGCCGAATAGTGCCGGTCGCAACGGGAGCACTGCAAGTTTTGGCCGATCCAAGCAGACGAGGCGGACATCAATGAAGGCTTCCAGCCAGCAGCAAGCGCCAGGTTCCGGAGTAGCAGCAGATCCATCTGCTGCCGGCCCGGCAGCGGGAGTCCATGCGCCCGGCAGTTCCGCCCGCGCCGAAGCAGCTGGCTCCGCACACGCTGACGCCGAAGCAGCCGGCTCCGCCCGCACTGACGCCGAAGCAGCCGGCTCCGCCCGCACTGGCGCCGAAGCAGCCGGCTCCGCCCGCACTGACGCCGAAGCAGCCGGCTCCGCCCGCACTGACGCCGAAGCAGCCGGCTCCGCCCGCACTGACGCCGAAGCAGCCGGCTCCGCCCCAGTTGGCACCGGTTCCGTGAGGCCCGAGCTGTTGCACTGGCTCGCAGACGCCCACGGCGTGGGGACCACCTATCAGGGATGGGACGGGCTGCCGCACGAAGTTGCACCCGCAACCCTGATCCGTGTCCTGGCGGCCCTTGGGGTCCAGGCCCACACCGACCAGCTCATCGAGCATGCCCTGGCCGAAGCGGAACTGGCGCCGTGGCGGCGGATGCTGCCTCCCGCCGTCGTGGTTCAGGAAGGGACACCCGTCCAGGTGCCGGTGCACGTCAGGGACGGTTCCGCCGTCCGCGTCAGCGTCATTACCGAGGACGGGCGTGAGCTCGACGCCCCGCAGCAGGACATCTGGATAGAGCCGCGCGATGTCGACGGCGTGACTACCGGCCGGGCAACCTTCGAGATGCCGGCGAACACCGGACAAGGCTGGCACACGCTTCGCGCGGAGTCGGAGGGCAAGGTTGCCGAGGCCACCCTTGTGGTGGTTCCGTCGAGGCTGACCACTGCCGCGCCGCTCGAGGAGCGCCGCGGCTGGGGCCTGGCCACGCAGCTGTATTCGGCGCGGTCCAAGCGGTCCTGGGGTGTGGGCGACTTCGCCGACCTGGCGGAGCTTGCGGCGCTCGCCGGTTCCCGCGGCGCCGACTACGTGCTCGTGAACCCGCTTCACGCGGCTGACCCCGTGCCTCCGGTGGAGCCTTCGCCGTACTCACCGTCCACCCGCCGCTTTTTCAACCCGCTCTACCTCCGTATCGAGTCGATTCCGGAGTTGGCGTACCTGAAGCCGAAGAAGCAGGCTGTGGTCCACGGCCTGATGAAGCAGGCGCGGAAACTGAACAAGGACTCCTCGCGGCTGGACCGGGACACGGCGTATGCCGCCAAGCTGGCTGCGCTGGAGTTGCTCTACGGGGTCCGCCGTTCGCCCTCCCGGCAGCGTGCATTCGAGGAATTTTGCCGCGGGGCCGGGACCGGCCTGGATGACTTCGCCGTGTGGTGCGCCATCCGGGAAGATATCGACGCTGGCGATCCGTTCTGGACCGATCCTGCGGCAGCCCTGGGCTCTCCCCTCGTGGAAAAGTTGCGGATCGAACTTTCAGACCGGATCGATTTCCACCGCTGGCTTCAGTGGCTCTGCGATGAACAGCTCGAGTTCGCCCAGGCCGCAGCCAAGCGCGCCGGAATGCGCCTCGGAGTCGTGCATGACCTCGCCGTCGGGGTGGACCTCCAAAGCTCCGACGCCTGGACACTTAGGGGAGTCCTCGCCTCCGGCGTCAGCGTCGGGGCGCCCCCGGACATGTACAACCAGCTGGGGCAGGACTGGCACCAGCCGCCATGGCATCCCACCCGCCTGGCCGAGGCCGGCTACCGGCCCTTCCGGGAGATGCTGGCAACGATTCTGCGGCATTCGGGCGGGATCCGGGTGGACCACATACTGGGGTTCTTCCGCCTCTGGTGGGTGCCCGCGGGCAACTCTCCGGAAAACGGGGCCTACGTCCGCTTCGACCACGACGCCATGATCGGCATCCTCGCGCTTGAGGCGCAGCGTGCCGGCGCCGTGGTGATCGGGGAGGACCTGGGCACCTTTGAGCCGTGGGTCCGTGATTACCTTGCCGCCCGCGGCATCCTGGGGACCTCCATTTTGTGGTTTGAGAACGACGGCGATGCTCCGCTCGCACCCGAAAAGTACCGTCTGCAGGCACTCTCGAGCGTGAACACCCACGACCTTCCGCCGACGGCGGGCTACCTCGCCGGCGACCACGTGACGCTTCGCAGCGGGCTGGGGCTGCTGGAGCGGTCAGCGGAGGAGGAGCGCATCGAGCACAACGCGACGCTCGAAAAGATGATGCTGCTGCTTCGGCAGCGCGGGCTGCTCCCGGCCGATGGCGCCGGTACGGAGGAGGAACGGATCGAGGCCCTGCACCGCTTGCTGGCGCAGACCCCGTCCGTACTGCTTGGCGTGGCACTCGTGGACGCCGTGGGGGAGCGCAGGGTGCAGAACCAGCCGGGGACAACGTCTGCCCAGTACCCCAACTGGCAGGTTCCGCTGGCCGATTCCGACGGTGGCTCCGTGCTGATCGACAGCCTGGACGGGAACGACCGGTTCAACTCCCTCTTGGCCGCGGTAGAGGAATCGATCCGCGGGTAGTGCGGCCGGGCCGGACTTGTGCCTGCGTGCGAAAGCCGGGCCGCCTCAGCTGGCCGTGATCACGTGCGTGGTGTGGTTGTACCGGAAGGTGACCGGGCCGCCGTCGTGCTTCAAAACGATGTTCGAACCGTTGGGCGCCCCGTCCTGGCCGTAGTTCTCGTCCCAGGAACCGTTGATGGCCGCCTTGAACTCGTAAGTGCCCGCGGGCAGGTCCGCGGCCAGCTTCCAGACGCGGTTCACCGGATCGAATGTCATAAACGCCGACGTGCACGCCGGCTGCCAGTCGTCCGGGCAGCCCATCTCGCTGTTCAGGCTGCCTGCAACAGTGACCGACTCGGGCTGCGGGGCGGCTCCCACCACCACGGTCCGCACGCCGCTGGCCACCTTGAAGCCAAGGCCGCTCATCGTCGCCCGGTAGCTCACTTTGGTACCGTCGGCGAGGTTCAGTGCAGCCACGTCATCAACCACGGTGTAATCGGGGGATGAACCATCATCCGATCCGATGGCCGTCCATGGACCTCCGGCCACACTCCGTTCGAAGCCCACCACGTGGCTGGCCTTTTCCGGATCGGCGGTGGCAACAACTTCCGCGGTGCCTTGAACGGTGCTTCCTTCCTTGGGCTGCTGGATGGTCAGCACCGGCGCGGGCACGGTGGCGGTGCGCGGGCTGCTGACCGACGTGTGGCCCCCGTTGTCCAGGACGACTGCCCGGTACTTCAACGCCGTCCCGGGTTTGAGCCCCGCGACATCGTGGAAGACCCGGTAGGGCGCAGTGTCATCGGTGCCGATGGACTCCCAGTCCCCGCCAGCCGTTTTCGCCTGGAAGGTGACCTCGTAGAACGACGAGCCGTCGATGTCGGCCGTTACCTGCATCCGGCCATTGTCACCTTGCGACGTGGCGGTGGCTGCCGCCGCAGCCGGCGCCTGCAGGGAGATGGCGGGTGCCGCCTTCGAGTGCGGAATGCGGCCGGAGGACTTGTAGACCACGGCGGACAGCGGCGGAACCGTGACGGTCAGCTTGCCCTCAGGCGAAGTTTTGGATTCGGTCGCGGCGTCTCCGTAGACCAGGCTGTAGGCGCGCTTCCCGATGTAGGTGGGGACGGACGCCGTCTGGGGCTGCTCGCTGTTGTTCAGCGCCACCACGTACTCGCGCTGGTCCTTGGCGTCGGTGCGCGAGAACGCGTAGATCCCGGGACCGTCCGACGCGTAACGGTGTTGGTGGGCACCGTTTCGCAGTGCCGGATGATCCTTCGTCAGCTTGGCGAGTTCGCTGATCTTGCCGTACAGCGGGTGCCCGGTGTTGAAGTTGTCGGTGGCGTGGGTAGCGTCGGTGCCGAGCAGATCGTCGTCGAGGTAAGCGGGCACCTGGCTCGCGAACAGTGTCTGGCGTGCGTCCTGGTCTCCGCCGGGGCCGGTGAAGCCCTGCTCATCGCCGTAGTAGACCACCGGGTTTCCACGCGAGAAGTACATCAGCTCGTGGGCGAGCCCGTCGCGGGCAACACGTTCGGCATCGTCCGCGTCCGGGTTGTCCGAGGTGATGAAGCTGCCGATCCTGCCCATGTCGTGGTTCCCCAGGAACGTGGGCAGCTCATACACGTTCGAGTCGGCGTCTGTGTACCAGTCGTCCCCGGCGAAGAATGTCTCCAGCTGCCGGGCATTCTGGCCGCGAGACGCGAAATTGCGGGCAGCCTCCTGGAAAGGAAAGTCCAGCACCGCCTGCATCTTGTCGCGGGTGGTGAACTGGGACGTGAAGCTCTTGGAAGTGTCAAAGACTTCGCCGAACATGAAGAACTCGTCCTTGCCCTGCGCTTTCGCATAGCTGAGGACATCCGGGCCGAACTGTTGCCAGAACTCGTCGTTCACGTGCTTCATGGTGTCGATGCGGAAGCCGTCCACGCCGAAATCCTTGATCCATGTTTCGTAGACCTCCGTCATTCCCTTCACCACGGCGGGGTGCTCGGTGAACAGGTCGTCCAGGCCAAAGAAGTCGCCGTAAGAGGAGTTCTCACCGGCGAAGGTGGTGTCCCCGCGGTTGTGGTAGAGCGTGGGATCGTTGAGCCAGCTCGGCACCTTGAGGTTCTTCTCTGCCGGGTCCAGGACCGGCGTGTAGGGGAAGGACTTCTCAGCGTCAAGCTTGGGGAAGTCCGCCTTGCCGGCGTAATCGCGGTCATCGAACGCCGCGCCCGCTGCCGTGCGGTAGGGCGCCTTGTCCTTGGAAACGTAGCCGGTGCGGGCGCCTTCCTTGTAGCCGATGACATCCGCCGTGTGGTTGGTGATGATGTCGAAGTACACCTTCATGCCGCGTGCATGGGCTTCATCGATGAGTTTCTTGAGTTCGGCGTTGGTGCCCAGATGCGGGTCGATCTGGGTGAAGTCCGTGACCCAGTAACCGTGGTAGCCGGCGGAGTTGTCCTCCGGCTGCACGGCCTTGTTCTTGAAGCTTGGTGTCAGCCAGATGGATGTGGTTCCCAGCCCCTGGATGTAGTCGATCTTGTCCAGCAGGCCGGTCAGGTCGCCGCCGTTGTAGAAGCCCTTGCGCTTGGGGTCGAAGCCGGACACCATCGGATCCGGACCGAGTCCGCCGTCGTCGTTGGCCGCGTCACCGTTGCTGAACCTGTCCGCCATGACGAAGTAGAAGTTCTCGTCCGTGACCGGGGCCCGCAGGGCATGAAGGCCCGACGGCGGCCGGTCACCTGATGGCGACCCGGGCCCCTTTGCGCCCTGTGCCGATTGGGCCGGAAGCGCGGCTGCCGCCACGAGAACCAGGGCGGATGCTGCGGCCGCGGCGGCACGGGCGAGGCCAGACGGACCCGCGCCTGCACGCGGGCGCAAGAGGAACTGGACAGGGTTGGTGAACATGGCTGAAAACCTTCCGCGAAGCGACTCTGCTGCTTATCCCGGTCCGGCCGGGTGACCTGCGTGACGACCTGCCCAGCCTCAGAAGCCATCATTACAACGGTTTATGCGCGGCCGTAATAGAAGTGACGAATCCTGTATTGGGTTTGTCGATTCGGTTTAGCTTGCCACAACCAAGGCCGTAGGGGAACCCGCCACCAAGCGGTGGTGCACGTCGCCGGGCAGGCCGGTTTCGGGGTCAAGCCGGAAAGTTGTCACGTCGTGGGAACGCTCATGGGCGACGTGAAGCCAGCCGTTGCGGACCAAGTGATGTCTGGGCCAATCGCCTCCGCTCGGAAAGTCTGCGACAGGGCGAAGTTGCCCCGACGTTGCGTGGACCTCCAGCACACAGATCCGGTTGGAACCGCGAACTCCTACATACACATGGTGCCCGGCGGGGGAGAGGGCGATCTCCGCTGGCGAATCGCCTTCCTGTGCTCCGCCCGCCGTTGCCGGACCTTCGCCGACGAGCTCGAACCGTCCGGTGCCGGACGCGGCCCGCACGGCAAAAACCTCGATGGAGTACTCGGAGACTACGAATACGGTTCCGTCGGCATGCTGCACCAGATGGCGGGGGCCGGCCTCCTTGGGAAGTAGCACCTCGTGATCCAGTGACAGACCAGCCTCGGGGAGGTACTGCCACACCCGAAGCAGGTCGTGACCCAGGTCCGTGGTCATGACCCGGCCGTCGGCGAGCATCAGGCTGGCCTGGGCACGGCTTGGCCGGCCGCCGTCGTAGGGATCCGCAGAAGGTGCCGCTGAGAAGCGGGCGGTGATGGCGCCGTCGTCATCCAGTTCGTAGAGCAGCACCTGCCCGTCGCCCCAGCAGGCAACAACAAGGAACCTGCTGCGGGGATCGACCGCCACATGGCAGGCAGCCTCGCCGGCAGGCCACGGCTCGCCGAAGGCTTCCAGGCCGAACTCGCCGCGTCGGCGATACGCCTGCACCGACTGCACCCTCTCACCGACGGCGTAGACCACGGGCAGGGAGGGATGCGCGGCCAGGAACGACGGCGAATCCGCCTTCGCAGCGGTGCCGCGCCAGATGAGGGTTCCGTCAGGAGCCACCGAGATGGCTCCGATGCCGGCGCCGTGCCCACCGCTGTCAGCAGTGTACGAGCCGGTCCAGATGAGCGGGTGGTTTTCGCTGGGCGTCATGGCTCCATCTTGCCAACGACTGCCGGGTTCCGGGTCAGCTAACATGAAGATTCGCAGGCGTCGAAGTGTGCGCCGCTTTGGAGAGCCAGGGGAGGTGAGAACCATTAGCGCAATGCCAGTCTGGGTTCTCCCTGCCCGCCGCCGTCCGGACCGCCGAGGCTAGCCGATGCGCGGAGCGCCCATCTTTCAACCGAAGGATGCTCCCATGCCGTTTGCGCATCCATCTCTTTCCCGTTCTGCCGTCACCGCCCAGCTTCGCGCCGCAGGCTGTGTTTTCGCGGAGGACGAAGCCGAACTCCTTTTAGCCGCACCGTTCACTCCCCAGGAGCTGGGCGCGGCCGTTGAACGGCGGGTTGAGGGCTTTCCCCTCGAACACATTCTGGGCTGGGCGGAGTTCTGCGGTCTGCGGATTGCAGTGGAGCCCGGGGTCTTCGTTCCCCGCCGCCGCACGGAACTCCTGGTCCGCGAAGCTGCAGCGCTCCTGCGAACGAAGTCTGCGGTTTCAGTGACCGCGGCGGGGTCAGCGCCTGCAAGTCCAAAAGGCAGCCGTTCGGCTCCTTTTGCCGGCGATCTGGGTTCCGGCGAGGGCTCGGTCGTGGTGGACCTCTGCTGCGGCTCGGGAGCTGTAGGCAGGGCGCTGGCGGCGCTCGTGGCGGGCATCGAGCTGCACGCTTCCGACGTCGACCCTGTTGCGGTGCGCTGTGCGCAGCGAAATGTTGATCCCGTCGGCGGCAGCGTCTATGAAGGCGATCTGTACTCGGCTCTGCCCGCTCGAATTAGAGGGAACATAGACATCCTCGCCGTCAACGCACCTTACGTGCCCACGGAGTCCATCAGCAGCATGCCCCACGAAGCCCGCGCCCACGAGCCGACGGTGTCCCTCGACGGCGGGCCGGACGGAGTCGATATCCAGCGGAACGTAGCGGCCGCAGCGCTTACATGGCTTAGGCCCGGAGGTCACCTGCTCATCGAAACGAGCCGACGCCAAGCGAAGCTGACTGCAACAGCCGTAGCCGAGGGTGGGTTGACGCCTCGCATTGTCGGGTCTGAGGAGCTGGACGCCACCGTTGTCATAGGACTGCGGCCCCTACTGTAGGCCACCACTATAGGCTGCCAGCTCGCGTAGTCGGCGCTGTGGGTGGCCCTGCTGCCGTGCTTCGGCACCTGCGGGACCCGGAGACCACAGAATAACCGTCACGCGGGCGGGCAGCGCCCGCAATCACGGCAAACCTTGCTTTCCGCTCTGCCCCTAGTCATACGTCCTGCCGCATAGTCCGTGAACTGCCAACCGATCGAGTGCCTCGAAATTAACACCGCACATGAGCCTCCTCCTAAGCACCGCATCTGGCTTGAGCGCACCGTGGTTCAGAGATTCAAGTAAATCGGAGCGTCTGAACAACCGTGGACCGGGGGAGTGTCTGAATAACGGTGGATCCGGGTTGGAGTGACATGCCAGCCAGGTCCGTTGGGGCAGCGTTTTATGTTCGGTGGTGGTGGTTGCGTCGGGGTTTTTGGGTGGGGTCGATGTGGGGTGGGGGGATGAACCAGGGGATGCCGGTTTGGATGTGGATTTGCCATTGTTCTTTGTGGATGAGGTGGTGGTGGTGGGTGCAGAGGAGGACGCCGTTGTCGGTGTTGGTGGGTCCGCCGTGTGACCAGTAGGTGGTGTGGTGGGCTTCGCACCAGGGGGCGGGGATGGTGCAGGCGGGGAAGGCGCAGCCTTGGTCGCGGGCGGTGAGGGCTTTGCGGAGGTGGGGTGGGAAGATCCGGGTGGTGCGGCCGATGTCCAGGATGCGGCCTTGGCTGCCGAGGAGGATGGGGATGATGTCGGCGTCGCAGGCGATTTTGCGGACGG
>NZ_JBFTJD010000011.1:0-166538 GCF_056395245.1 Arthrobacter sp. 10L430
TTCGCGAGGTCATACACGGCGGGCATGAGCTTCTTGCGGGCGAGGTCACCCGTGACTCCGAAGAGCACGAGCGACGACGGTCCGGCAATCCGGTTCAGACGGCGGTCCCGCGGATCCCGCAAAGGGTTCCCGCTCCTGCCCGCTGACCTTCTGCCGTTCAAAGTATCTGGCATGGTTGGTTTAGTGCCTTAGCTTTCAGTGGCTGACGCGCCAAGGCGCATTTTTGCCACAGGGGATTTGCTCCTAAGGCTGTCACCTGCGCAGGGAGCGTTGAACCACCAAAGCGGGCGGCGCCACCCACCCGTTAGGATGGGCGCGCTTCAAAGGGCGGGCACCATCCCGCCGTCGTCCTGGCTAGGCGGCAAACAGCGCTGTCCGCACGGCCTTCTCGAAGCCATCGACGTGAACGCGGGCCAGCTCTGCGGCACGGGCCTCGTCTCCGTCGATCACAGCTTCAAGCAGGTCGACGTGCTCATGCACATGCCGGGAAAGGTTTGGCAGCCTGTCCAGCACCATGCACCAAATCCGCGTTGCGAGGTTGTCGTAGCGGATCAGCACGTCTTCCAGGTGCGGATTCGCCGCTGCAGCATAAATTCCCTGGTGCACCCGGGCGTCCAGCCGCAACGTCTCCACAACAGATGCGCTGTCCACGTCAAAGGACTCCACTTCCGCCACGATGAGGCGGAGCCGGTCCCGCGCTGCCGCCGTGCCCACCCTGGCGGCACGGGCAGCCGCGAGGGGCTCAAGCTGAGCCCTGATTTCCGAGATGAACGCGAGGTCCGTCACCTCCACGCGCGTCGCGAAAGTGCCACGCCTCGGATAGGTCACAACGAGCCGGTCCACTTCAAGCCGTTTCAGCGCTTCCCTCACGGGAGTCCGTCCCACACCGAGTTCCTTGGCAATCCCCTCGTCGTAGAGCGGATCACCAGGACGGATCTCCAGGGTCAACAGACTGTCACGTATCCGTTCGTAGGCCACATCAGCCAAGGATTTCGAGACTCCGGCCTCCGTCACCGCGAAAGCTTCAAACGCCACCGCTCCGCCTCTCTCATCGGCCAAAATTCGACTATTGACCTCGTCCGTTCACCAGTATACGCTGGCCATCACCCCTGATATATCAATAAGGTGGTCAACCATATATCTGAAGGAGAGGCATGACCGCAGTGGCCGCGTCCCCAGAAACCAGGCCAGCTCCGCAGGCAGAAGCCACTGGAGAAGCCAAGACCAGCAGGTTCGTACTCACATTGTCATGCGTCGAGCGTCCCGGCATCGTTCAGGCAGTGACCACGTTCCTGTTTGAGCGGGGTTTCAACATCGAAGAGCACCAGCAGTTCGACGACGGCCTCCGCCAGACCCTGCACCTGCGCACTGCCTTCTCCGGAACTGCGGCTTATGCCCCGGAAAGGCTTGAAGAGGAGTTCCACCCCATCGCGGAACGCTTCGACATGAGGTTCCAAGTGCACGACGAAACCAAGCAGCGCGTTCTGGTCATGGTTTCCAAGTTCGGACACTGCCTTAACGACCTGATTTTCCGCTGGCGGGGCGGCAGCCTCGGCGGCGATCTGGTTCTGGTGGTTTCCAATCACGAAACGCACCGGGCGATGGCCGAGGCTGCCGGCCTGCCCTTCATTCACATCCCCGTGACGCCGGAAACGAAACAGGATGCCGAGCGCCGGCTGCTCGAGCTCGTGGATGAGTACAACATCGACCTGGTTGTCCTGGCCCGCTACATGCAGGTCCTTTCCAATGAGCTGTGCCGGTCGCTCACGGGCAGGGCAATCAACATCCACCACTCGTTCCTACCGGGATTCAAGGGAGCACGCCCCTACCACCAGGCCTACGACCGCGGAGTCAAGCTTGTGGGCGCAACCGCCCACTACGTCACGGCCGACCTCGACGAGGGCCCGATCATCGAGCAGGAAGTCATCCGCGTCGATCACAGTTTCAGGCCGACCACGCTCTCCACCATCGGCCAGGACGCTGAGGCCCTGGCCCTGGCGCGAGCCGTTCGCTGGCACTGCGAACACCGTGTGCTGATAGACCAGGCCAGCACAATCGTCTTCCGCTAAAGCAGCCACCTACAGGCCGCAGAAGCCCACAACCCAAATCAGCAGGAGAAACCACATGGCATCGACGCCACGAATTGTCATCATCGGAGCTGGCATCGTCGGGACGAATCTCGCCGACGAACTGGTCGCCCGGGGATGGAACAACATCACAGTCCTGGACCAGGGGCCTTTGAACATGCCCGGCGGATCCACCTCCCACGCTCCGGGCCTGGTGTTCCAGACGAATCCATCCAAGACCATGGCGTCCTTCGCCAAGTACACAGTGGAGAAGCTGCTGTCCCTTACAGAGGACGGCGTCAGCTGCTTCAACCAGGTGGGCGGCCTGGAAATCGCGACCACCGAAACCCGTCTCGCTGACCTGAAGCGGAAGCTGGGCTATGCCTCCTCCTGGGGAATCGAAGGAAGTATTCTCTCCTCTGCCGAGTGCAAGGAGCTCTACCCGCTCCTGAACGAGGAGAACATTCTCGGCGGCCTCCACGTTCCAAGTGACGGCCTGGCAAGTGCCGCACGCGCCGTTCAGCTGCTGATCAAACGCACAGAGGCGGCGGGAGTCAAGTACCGTGGCTCCACGGCCGTGACAGGAATCGAACAGTCCGGACGGCGGGTTACCGGCGTCGAGACCTCCGAGGGCGTCATTCCGGCCGACATCGTCATCTCATGCGCCGGCTTTTGGGGAGCCAAGATCGGCGCCATGATCGGCATGTCCGTTCCCCTGCTCCCGCTGGCCCACCAGTACGTGAAGACCACTGCCGTGCCCGAGCTGAACGGCCGCAATGAACTGCCCAACGGAGCCACGCTGCCCATCCTGCGCCACCAGGACCAGGACCTCTACTACCGCGAACACGGCGAACGCTACGGCATCGGCTCCTATGCCCACCGCCCCATGCCCGTCGACGTCGACACTCTGGGAACCTACGCCCCCGAGAGCGTCAGCGAACACAACATGCCGTCCCGCCTCGACTTCACGCTGGAGGACTTCCTGCCGGCTTGGGAGGCCTCGAAGGAGCTCCTTCCCGGACTGGCGAAGAGCGAAATCGAGGATGGCTTTAACGGCATCTTCTCCTTCACCCCCGACGGCGGACCGCTCCTTGGGGAGTCCAAGGAACTCGACGGCTTCTTTGTCGCTGAAGCGGTCTGGGTCACGCACTCGGCCGGCGTTGCCAAGGCGATGGCCGAACTGCTGACCACGGGCAAGTCCGAAACCGACCTGGGTGAATGCGACATCACCCGCTTCGAGGACGTCCAGCTCACCCCCGAATACGTCAGCGAGACCTCGCAGCAGAACTTCGTGGAAATTTACGACGTCCTTCACCCGCTCCAGCCCCGCCTCTCCCCGCGCAACCTTCGCGTCAGCCCGTTCCACGCCCGGCACAAGGAGCTGGGGGGCTTCTTCCTGGAGTCCGGCGGCTGGGAGCGGCCCTACTGGTTCGAATCAAATGCCGCCCTCCTCAAGGAGATGCCGGCGGAATGGCTGCCGCCGGCCCGGGACACCTGGTCCCAGATGTTCAGCTCCCCCATTGCTGCCGCTGAAGCGTGGAAGACCCGCACCGCAGTCGCAATGTATGACATGACGCCGCTCAAACGGCTGGAAGTGTCCGGTCCCGGAGCCCTGAAGCTGCTTCAGGAGCTGACAACTGCGGACCTGAACAAGAAGCCGGGGGCCGTCACCTACACGCTTCTGCTCGACCACGCAGGTGGTGTGCGGAGCGACATCACAGTAGCCCGCCTGAGCGAGGACACCTTCCAGCTCGGAGCCAACGGCAACATCGACACCGCCTACTTCACGAGGGCAGCCCGGCACCAGACGCAAAGCGGGTCCGCCGCTGATTGGGTCCAGGTGCGCGACACCACGGGAGGCACCTGCTGCATCGGCCTGTGGGGGCCTTTGGCCCGCGACCTGGTCAGCGGGGTCAGCGAGGATGACTTCTCCAACGACGGCCTGAAGTACTTCCGGGCCAAGAGCGTTGTCATTGGCGGGGTCCCGGTCACGGCCATGCGTTTGTCCTATGTTGGCGAACATGGCTGGGAACTGTACACCAGCGCCGACAACGGACAGAAGCTGTGGGATGCGCTCTGGCAGGCAGGACAGCCCTTTGGCGTCATCGCGGCCGGACGGGCGGCATTCAGCTCCCTCCGCCTCGAAAAGGGCTACCGCTCCTGGGGAACGGACATGACCACGGAGCACGACCCCTTCGAAGCGGGTCTCGGGTTCGCCGTGAAGATGTCCAAAGACAGCTTCATCGGCAAGGGCGCGCTCGAGGGCCGGACCGAGGAGGGCTCCGCCCGGCGGCTGCGCTGCCTGACCATCGACGACGGCCGGTCCATCGTCCTGGGCAAGGAACCCGTTTTCTACAAGGAGCAGGCAGTCGGTTACGTGACCAGCGCCGCTTACGGATACACCGTGGCCAAGCCGATTGCCTACGCCTACCTTCCGGCCACCGTTTCCGTCGGCGATGCCGTCGAGATCGAATACTTCGGACGGCGTATCAGGGCCACCGTTTCGGAAGAGCCCCTGTACGACCCGAAGATGACCAGGCTCCGCGGGTAATCAGCCCGCAAGGCCATTTGGGGGCACGCAGCCCGGCTCATCCTCGCAACGGGAGCCGGGCTGCGTGCAGCCCCCGTTCCGCCCCCAGCCTCAACCAGCCCAGGAATGGAAAAATGATCGGTTCAGAAACACTTAATGACTACCTCGGCAGGCTTGCTTCACGGAGGCCCACCCCTGGTGGCGGCGCGGCCGCAGCGCTCCATGCTGCGCAAGGTGCAGCCCTGGTGGCCATGGTGGCCAGGTTCAGCAGCGGCGGCAAATATGAGCAGCACGCACAGACGACGTCCAGAATCATTGCCGCAGCCGACCGGCTCACCGGCGAGACGTTGGAGCTGGCCGACGCCGACGAAGCCGCCTTCAAAGCCGTCATCACCTCTTACAAGCTGCCGGCGGCAAGCGAGGCCGACCGTGAGACGCGTGCGGCCGCCATCCAAAACGCACTTGTTCAGGCCGCCCAACCGCCGGTCCGTCTGATCAAGCTGGCGGGCGCCGTCGTGGAGCTCGCCGCTGAACTTCTGGATATTGCGAACCCGAACGTCATCAGCGACATTGCCGCAGCCGCCGACGCGGCCAGGGCAGCGGCGACTACGGCCCGCGTCAACATCGACATCAATGTGGTGGCCATCAAGGACACCCAGGCGCACGCCTCGCTGGCGGAACAGACGGACGGCCTCGAAGAAAAAGTCGTCCTGGCGGCGGACTCGCTCTCACGCCAGGTGCGGGAAAGGATCCTCCGGTGACGGCATCTTTGCTCTCCGGCAAGCCTCTTGCCAAGCTGATTCAGCAGCAGGCGACAGCCCAGGCCAAGGCCCTGGCCGAGGAGGGCTCAGGCCCTACCCTCGCCGTCGTGGTTGCCACTGAGGACAGCTCGACCCACTGGTATGTGCGCTCCATAGAGCGCGCCGCCGAAAACGCCGGCATCGGCTGCAGGATTATCGACGTCGGCCACGACGCGACTGAACAGGTACTCATTGCCGTGTTGAAGGACCTCAGTGCCGAGCCTTCGGTCAATGGCATCATCCTGCAGACTCCCCTGCCTCCGTGCGTCAGAACCCCGGAACTGGTCAAGTACATCTCCCCGGAAAAGGACGTCGACGGCGCAAACCCGTTGAGCCTGGGACTGCTGGCCGTAGGGGAACGCGCCTTCGCACCGGCTACGGCACGGGCCGTTGTAGAAATGCTGGACCACTTTGAGATTCCGGTGGCGGGCCGCAACGTGGTGGTGGTGGGCCGTTCAACTGTGGTGGGCAAGCCCCTGTCCCTGCTGCTTTTGCAGAAGGACGCCACCACCACCGTCTGCCACTCGAAGTCCGGCCCTCTCGCGAAGTACACCAAGGCGGCCGACGTCGTGGTTGTTGCGGCCGGCCGCACCGGGCTGCTCACCGGGACGGATGTTTCGGAACACTCGGTGGTCATCGATGTGGGAACCAATGTGCTTTCCGACGGCTCGCTCGCCGGCGATGTCGACGAAGCCAGCGTCCGGACGGTGGCTTCAGCGCTGACGCCGGTCCCAGGCGGCGTCGGCTCAGTCACGACGGCGCTGCTGCTTCTCCACACCGCCGAAGCGGCGCGGGACCAGACACGCGCGGCCCGGACGCCTGTACTCACACCATGACCGACGCACTAATGGCACGCCGCACGGCGCTTCATTCCGCCAGCACAAAGGTCGTGGCCGACTGGACCGCGCTCATGCCAGGCGATTTCGTCACGGTGCTGGAGTCCTACACAGTTCCCCACAGCGGCTGGATCGACGACCTGACAGAGGACGGCCGCATCATCTGGCTGGTTCTGACCTTCGGGGGTGGCCGCCGTATGTTCTTCCGCGAGAACGGCGACATCATCACGGTCGAAGTTCCATAGGCCAAGCACACCCCTACTGCCCGGCAAAGATCTGAAGGAAGAGCCAATGGCTTCCAAAGCACCACGCGAGAATATCGACGAGTCAAAGCTGACTGTCAGCAAACCGAAAACCAAGGCCGTAGGCATCCCCGCGGTGGCCAGCGCCCTGAAAATATCCCTGGAGCAGATGGGCCCGCTGCGCAGCGTCCAGACACTCATCGCCGTCAACCAGATCGACGGATTTGACTGCATGGGCTGCGCCTGGCCGGAACACGAGAAGCGCAATGCAGCGGAATTCTGCGAGAACGGCGCAAAGGCGGTGGCAGAGGAAGCTACCCGCCGCCGGGTCACCCCGGAATTCTTCGCAAGGCATTCCGTTGCCGACCTGAAGACGCGTGATGACTACTGGCTCGGACAGCAGGGAAGGCTGACCCACCCAATGGTCCTGGATGAGGGCGCGTGCCACTACAGGCCCATCGGCTGGGACGAAGCCCTGGAACTGGTCGCCCAGGAACTCAGAGACATGGACCACCCGGACCAGGGCGTTTTCTACACGTCCGGCAGGACGTCCAACGAGGCCGCATTCGTGTACCAGCTGCTTGTGCGCGGCGTGGGCACGAACAACCTCCCGGACTGTTCAAACATGTGCCACGAGTCCTCCGGCTCGGCGTTGGTGGAGACCATAGGCATCGGCAAAGGTTCCGTCAGCCTCAAGGATCTGGAAACGGCGTCCCTCATCTTCGTGGCGGGCCAGAACCCGGGAACGAATCATCCGCGCATGCTCAGCGCCCTGGAGAAGGCAAAGAAAAACGGCGCGGCCATCGTCTCCGTCAACCCGCTCCCCGAGGCCGGACTGCTTCACTTCGAGAACCCGCAGAACATCTCGGGGATGCTGGTGGGCTCGCAACTGACGGACGATTTCCTGCAGATCCGGGCCGGTGGCGACCAGGCACTCTTCCAGGGTCTTGGGAAATACCTGCTGGAAGCAGAACGTGCAGGCAGGAACAGCCCGGGCTTGACAACGGTCCTTGACCACGACTTCATCAAGAACCATACGGTCGGCGTGGAGTCCTACCTTTGGCAGTTGGAACAGGTGCAGTGGGACGAAATCGTCGAGGCGACCGGGCTGACCATGGAACAGATCGCCGCCACCGGTGAACGCCTCCTGGCATCAGGGTCGACCATCGTCTGCTGGGCGATGGGCCTGACACAGCACAAACACTCAGTGCCTACGCTTCGGGACGTCGTCAACGTCCTGCTGCTGCAGGGCAACATCGGCAAGCCCGGAGCCGGTGTTTGCCCGGTTCGCGGACACTCCAATGTCCAGGGCGACCGGACCATGGGCATCTTCGAACAGATGCCGGCAGCGTTTCACGACCGGCTCGACCAGGAATTCCAGTTCCGCTCACCCCGGGCGCACGGCTACGACACCGTCGCTGCGATCCGGGCGATGCGGGACGGAAAAGTCCGGCTGTTCGTGGGCATGGGCGGGAACTTCGTCCGGGCGGCTCCGGACTCGGATGCCACCGAGAAGGCCCTGGCCAATACCCGGCTGACTGTGCAGATCTCGACGAAACTGAATCACTCGCACCTTTCGACAGGAAAACGCGCCCTGATTCTCCCAACGCTGGGCCGCACTGAGCGGGATACCCAGCGGTCCGGCGACCAGAGGGTTACCGTGGAGGATTCCATGAGCGCTGTCCATGCATCCCGCGGCCGGCTCAAGCCCGCCAGCGAGCACCTAATGTCCGAGGTCGCCATCGTCTGCAACCTCGCGCACAAAGTGTTCACGGACGCCGGCCTCCCCCTTTCCAACACGCCGGCAGCCGACTGGCTCTCCCTCCGGGATGACTACTCCCTGATCAGGCAGCACATCGAAGCTGTCTTTGATGGCTTCGAGAATTTCGAGGAGAGAATCCAGCACCCCGGCGGTTTCGTTCTGCCCCACCCGCCGCGGGACAAAAGGGAATTCAAGACACTGTCCGGCAAGGCGCACTTCACGTCGAATGCCCTGGAGTACCTTCGGGTCCCGCCCGGCCGGCTGATCCTGCAGACCCTGCGTTCACACGACCAGTACAACACCACCATCTACGGCAAGGACGACCGATACCGCGGAATTCACGGAGGCCGGCGCGTGGTGCTGGTCAACGAGGCGGACATAGCCGAGATGGGCTACGCGGACGGGGACATGGTGGACCTGGTTTCAGAGTTCCGGGGAACAGAGCGCAGGGCGGAGGATTTCCGCATCGTAAGCTACTCGACGCCCAAGGGTTGCGCAGCCTCGTACTACCCGGAAACCAACGTGCTGGTGCCGCTGGACTCCGTCGCTGACACCAGCGGCACCCCGACGTCCAAGTCCGTCGTCGTGCGGCTGGAACCGGCAGGAGCGCGGCTTCATGCTTGATGCCCCTGATACCTTGCTGCGCCGCAAGGGGGTGGACCGCCCGCGGGTGGAGCGGGCGGTCCGGGAGTTCCTTTTGGCCGTCGGCGAGGACCCCGACAGGCCTGGCCTGGCTGAGACTCCGGCACGCGTGGCCCGCGCCGCAGTGGAAATGTACGGCGGCCTCCACGAGGATCCAGCCACGGTACTGGACAGGACATTCGACCTAGGACATGAGGAACTGGTCCTGGTTAAGGACATTCCTTTCTACTCAACCTGCGAGCACCACCTGGTGCCCTTCCACGGTGTGGCCCACGTTGGCTACATCCCGTCGGCGGACGGAGTGGTAACAGGCCTCAGCAAGCTGGCCAGGCTGGTGGATGCGTTTGCGCGCAGACCGCAGGTGCAGGAACGCCTGACCACCCAGGTGGTGGATTCGCTCGTATCGTCCCTCCGGCCGCTGGGGGCGATCGTAGTGGTGGAATGCGAGCATCTCTGCATGTCCATGAGGGGCGTCCGGAAGCCGGGCGCGAAGACCATTACCTCGGCGGTGCGCGGACAGCTGCGCCTGCCGGCAGCCCGCGCGGAGGCACTCAGCCTGATCTTGGGCCGCTGACCGCGATGGGGTGATGGCGGTCCTTCGAAAATCGGACGGGCGCCGCCTCTGTTCTCTGATATATCTTTAAGATATATTTGGAATATCAGATGGTGCCGCTGCAGTGCGGGACAAAGTCCCCAAATCCATGCGGCAAGTACGTTCCCCGTGAACGGTGTTTCGGAGGCCTGAATACCTGGGGAGGTAAGCGCCGGAACACCGCTTTCGGGGAACGAGCAGGTGCGGCGCCAGTCCCAGAAGCGCCGCCACCGCGTGGCTGCCCCGCCGATCCAACAAACCAAGCCACCAACGAAGGGACGACCAGTGGTAGCTCTAACCCTTCACCCCGTCGACAGGCCGGGCATGGCCGGCGGGCGTGCCGCTGACGGGGAGCACACCTGGGCGGAAGCACGCCGTCTGGCCTTCGACTGCGCCACGCCCCTTGGACCAGAACGGATTCCACTCGGGGAGGCGAACGGAAGAATCCTGGCCGCTGACCTCAGCGCGCTTCAGGAGATGCCCCACTACGCCTCGTCCGCCATGGACGGCTGGACGGTTAACGGTGCCGGCCCGTGGGCGCTGACGGAACCAGGAAAACCCCTCGGTCCCGGTGAGGCCAGCCCGGTGGTCACAGGTGGCGTCATCCCTCCGGGCTCCCAGTCTGTGCTCCGTGTCGAGAGCGGACGGCTTGCGGACGGCGCAGGCGGCCAGGCCATCCTGATAGTGGGCGACGCGGCGTCCCCAGGTGAACCCCGCCCTGGCCAGCACATCCGTAAATCGGGCGAGGAAGCGGCCGCCGGCGAGGTGCTGATCCCCGCCGGGACAGCCCTGAACCCTGCGCATATCGCACTGGCGGCCGTCGCCGGCTTCGATCAACTGACAGTGCGCGGCAAACCGCTGGTGAAAATGCTTATCACTGGCGCAGAGGTGGTCACGGCGAGGATTCCGGTGCCGGGACAGGTCAGGGATGCCTTCGGCCCCCAGTTCCGCACCATCATCCAGATGCTCGGGGGTGTCCCGGGGCCACTGGTCCGCATCGGGGACTCCTACGAGGAATGGCTCACAGCACTGGGTGCCTCCGAAGCGCCGATGGGCCAATGGCCCGACGTGGTCGTGACCACCGGCGGGACAGGGCGCTCCGGCGCTGACCATTTCCGCAAAGCCGTGGCCGCTCTCGGCGGACGGCTCCTCATCGACGGCATCGCCATGCGACCGGGCCACCCCGCCGCCTTGGGCAAACTGCCCAATGGCCGATTCGTCGTCGGACTTCCCGGCAACCCGCTCGCTGCCCTGATGGCGCTCTTCACCATTGGCGGTCCGCTCCTGGCCGCGCTCGGCAATCAGCCCCTGGCCGGCATCAGCCGGCTGCCGTGCGGCACGGTAATCGACGCCCACACGGCATCCACACGGCTCATGCCGTTCCGCTGGGTCAACGGCCTGGCGACACCGGCCCACTACACGGGGCCCGGGATGATGCGCGGGCTGGCCACCGCCGACGGCGTCATGGTGGTTCCGTCGGCGGGCGTTCAGCTACGGGAACCGGTTCCGGCCTTTGCGCTCCCGTGGCGCCCGGACCTGCGTCCGGCGCTTCCTGGCAGATTGATCGGAGGACTAGGACGTGGCACGCATGACCCAGCGGCGGAAGGTCCACAGGTACCTGCTGGACGGCTCCGAGGCCGCTATCGCATATCCCGTACGGGTACGCGAAGACGTGCTGGCGGCCGAGGAACCACTGGAGGTCCGTTTCAAAGACCTGTCATTTGCCGTGACGATGCGGACGCCCGGGAACGACTTCGACCTCGTTGCCGGTTTTCTCGTCTCTGAGGGCATCATCAGCAGCCAGGCGGATCTCGTGTCGCTCCGCTTTTGCGCCGGCGAGGATGAAACCGGCAGGCAAACCTTCAACGTCGTTGAAGCGCAGTTCCGTCCCGGCCTGGCACTGCCGGACACTGGCCGGCACGTATACACGTCCAGCTCCTGCGGCATCTGTGGAAGCACATCCATCGAAGCCGTCCGCAAAACCCTCACCTACGACCTCCATGAGGACCAGCTGCGCGTGCCGGTCGACGTGCTCGCGCGGCTGCCCGAACAGTTGCGCGAAGCCCAGGCATTGTTCGACAAAACCGGCGGCGTCCACGCAGCAGGACTGTTCAAGATCGGCGACCGCGGAGAAGCGGAGCTCCTTTGCCTCCGCGAGGACGTGGGCCGCCACAATGCCGTGGACAAGGTGATCGGGTGGGCGCTGCGCGAAGGGCTTCTGCCCCTGCGCGGAATGGTCCTGCAGGTCTCGGGCAGGGCATCATTCGAGCTCGTTCAAAAGGCAGCCCTCGCCGGCATCCCGGTATTGGCCGCGGTCAGTGCACCCTCAAGCCTGGCGGCGGACCTCGCCGCCGACACCGGCGTAACACTCGTGGGCTTCAGCCGGGGCAAGAGTCTCAACGCCTATGTGGGGCAGGAACGGCTGGCACCTGCGCTAACGGCACCTCCCCGGGCGGCACTTCCATTGACGACTCCATTGACGACGGCGGGCCAGGGCTAGGTGCCGGTCTTACCTGAAAGGAAACCAATGGCCGGTACAGAAGTGGCGGGTACAGAAGTGGCCGGCGCCATCCTCAGCCCCGATCCCCTCTCTGAGGACGTGGCTCTTGCCGCCGTCGAAAGCGCCACAGCGGGTGCAGTTGTCAGCTTCCGGGGCGTGGTCCGGAACCACGACGGCGGCAAGGCCGTGGAGCGGCTGTGCTACACCGCCCATCCCACCGCCCAGAAAGCGATAGCGGAGGTCGCGGCTGCCGTCCTCGCCGAACACTCGGGGGAAGCCGGCCAGCCTGTCGGAATCTGGGTGGCCCACCGGGTTGGGACGCTGCGCATCGGCGACCTGGCCCTGGTGTGCGCCGTATCGGCTGCGCACCGCCGGCAGGCGTTCACCATCTGCTCTGAGCTCGTGGACCGGGTCAAAGCCAGCGTACCCATCTGGAAAGAACAGTTCTTCAGCGACGGCACAGTCGAATGGGTTGGCGCCGAAGGCGCTGGCGCAGCCGCGCTCTCCGACGCCGAAGCCGCCATCAAGATCGGCTAACCACACCCGGCAACGACAGGGAACCCCGCCGGTTGAGCCTGTCGAAACCTCAGTTCACGGATGCTGCGAGTAGGACAATGACGGCCGCGCGTCCGTCGCAGTCTAGGATCAGACTTGTGAAGCAGGCGGGACAACGCAGAGTCTGACCCCTGGTCACGGCGACAAAACGGGAGCACCTCTGATGGCTGCAAGAGACGAAACAGGGACTGATAGGGATCCGGACGCCCAAGGCGGAGGCGTTCAGTCAGTCGACCGTGCGCTCCAGATCCTGGAGATCCTCGCCAGGGACGGACACGCAGGCGTTAGTGATATTGCTGAAGAGATGGGGGTTCACAAGTCCACCGCCTCGCGGTTGCTCGGATCCCTCGTGTCCAGGGAGATCGTGCGGCAAAACAGCGATCGAGGCAAGTATCAGCTGGGCTTTGGCATCCTGCGCCTAGCCAGCTCCATTCCCGGCCGGCTGAGCCTGGTCCACGAAGCGCGTCCGGTCTTGGAGAGCCTTGCAGACCAATACAAGGAAACGGTCAACCTCGCCGTCCTGCGTTCCAACTACGCGGTGAACGTGGACCAGGCCATGGGCCCGTCAACGCTGGCCACCTACGACTGGGTGGGCAGTCTCACGCCCCTCCATGCCACGTCCAGCGGGAAAGTACTGCTGGCAGCACTGCCGGTGGAAGAACGGGCCCGGATCCTCAAGAAGGTGGGCCTTCCCGCCCGCACCCCGCGCACCATCACGGACCGGGATACTTTGGAGAACCAGCTCCTCGACGTTTCCCGCGACGGCTACGCAGTTGTTCACGAGGAATTCGAGATCGGACTGAACGCCGTTGCAGTGCCCATCTATAACCACTTCGGGACGGTCATCGGGGCCGTCAGCATCTCCGGCCCCGCCTTCCGCTTCGACCCGGAAAACACTCCAGGTCTGATCCAGGGCCTCCAGGACGCCGGCCTGAGCATCAGCGGAAAGATGGGCTACACGCGGCGATGAACCCGGACCGGGGTCCGGGGTCATCGCGGGTGTTTGGTTCTGCCGTTAGTGGCCGGTGCTTTTAGGAGGCCGGGGCTGCTGGGGTTTCTTTGCGTTCGAGGGTTTCGGCGCGTTCCTCCAGCGGCGGGGTGTTCTCGGTGATGCCCAGCAGTGCCTCTCCTGAGAGCGGGACGTCGCCGACCTTTTCCTGGACCCAGTCGTGGAAAGCACCGATGTGGTGTTCGCTGGGGACGAGGACGCCGCCCTTGGAGTACACCTTGGAGGCCATGCCGGGCTGGCAGCGTTCGCACGCGTCGAAGTCCTGCATGTTCACCCGGTGGAACAGCTCCACGGAGGCGGTGACGTCCTTGCCGGACTCCACCACCGAGGGCAGGTACAGCCAGTCGCATTCGACGATCGTGTGATCCGCCGACATCGGGAACATCCGGTGGATGATCACGTGGTCCGGGACCAGGTTCACGAACACGGTCGGCTTGATCGTGATCGCGTAATACCGCCGGTCCTGGTCCTCAGCCACGCCCGGAATCAGGTCCAGGCCCTCGGACCCGTCCACCGTGAAGCCCTTGATGTCCTCACCGAACTCCGCCCCGTGGCCCACGAAGTACTGCGCGGCCAGGCCGTCGGCGAACTCCGGCAGGACCTCGGTCAGCTCCGGGTGGATCGTGGCGCAGTGGTAGCACTCCATGAAGTTCTCAATGATGAGCTTCCAGTTCGCCTTCACGTCATACCGGATCCGCCGGCCCAGCGACAGATTCGCCACGTCATAGCCATCGATCGCGTGCACACTGCCCAGGCGTTCCTCGATCGCGCCCATCACTTCCTCTTCGAAGGACGGCGGTTCCTCGGCCAGACAGACCCAGACGTAGCCCAGGTACTCGCGGATGTGGACCTTGGCCAGGCCGTACTCGTCACGGTCGATGTCCGGCATCTTGGTCAGGTTCGGGGCCGCGATCAGCTTGCCCTCAAAGTCATAGGTCCAGGCGTGGTACGGGCACTGGAAGTTGCGGGCCGCTTCGCCCTTTTCCTCCATGCACAGCTTCACGCCGCGGTGCCGGCAAACGTTGTAAAACGCCCGGATCTGGCCCTTGCGGGTCCGCGAGATCAGCACGCTCTCCCGGCCCACCTGCACCGTCTGCCACGCCCCGGGCTTGTCCAGATCCGCCGAACGGATCGCGCAGAACCACATCTGCTCGAAAATCCGTTCCTGCTCCGCCCGGAAAATAGCCGGATCCGTATACAAAGAACCGCCCAGGGTCGGAATCAGACTCGGCGTGGTTACCTCAACAGACAATTTTGTTCTCCTATTCCAAAGACACAAAAAACAACTAAAACAAGAAGGAAAATTGGGGCTAGAGCCCCACGGCGGCACCGGCAAGGGCGGGTACGTCCGCCGGCGTCGAGACTTCGGGCACGACGGCGGCTGCCGGCTTGGGGGCCGACGCCGCGAGGCTCCTCCGCCACTTGGTGAACAGCCGTGGCTGGTTCATGCCCAAAACGGCTACGGGAACGTCCTCCCGGTAGTACACGGCCAGCAGGCTGTGCTCGGCAGCATCCCCCGCGTCGACGTCCAGGCGGTCGTAACCGGCTGAGTGGCCAGCGAACTGGATCTTCACACCATGCTGGTCCGACCAGAAATACGGCGGCTTCAACGGCTGCGCCGGGGCGTGGCTATCCAGCAGCGCCTGCACCGCCAGCGCCGCCCGCTCCAGGGCCCCCGTCCAATGCTCCACCCGGCGGTGCTTATCCACCGCGGCATCAAACCACGCAGCGCAATCCCCCACCGCCACAATGCCCGGAACGTTAGTCCGCCCCATCGCATCGCACAACACACCACCGTCGACGTCCACCCCCGAACCGGCGAGCCATTCGACGTTGGGTTCGGCACCGATGCCGACCACCACAACGTCCGCAGCCACGAACGTCCCGTCAGCCAGCCGAAGGCCGGTCACGTTTCCTTCGCCTGCGTAGAAGTCTTCAATAACTGCCGAGGAGATGATCCGGACACCTTTGGCGGTGTGCAGGCCCGCCACCACCGACCCCATCTCCATGCCCAGCTGGGCTGCAAAGGGCACCGGCTTGGTGTCAACGAGGGTAACGTCCATGCCACGTGAGGCGGCCGAAGAAGCAACCTCGGCGCCGACGAAGCCGGCCCCGATGACGGCCATTTTGCTTCCCGGCACCAGTTCCGGCGCCAGGCTCTGCGCATCGGCGAGGGTGCGCAGGGAAAAGACGTTGCTCAAGCCGGCCAGTGCCGGCAGCTGACGGGCCCGTGCGCCGGTGGCGATCACGATGCCATCGGCCTGGACAACCTGGCCGTTGGCCAGACCAATAATTTTCGAAGACGCGTCCAGGGACACGGCACGTGAACCCAGCAGCCATTCGGCGTCGAGGTCGTCACCGTCGGTTTCCAGGGACAGATCCTCGGCCGTGATCGACCCCAGCAGGAAGTCCTTGGAGAGCGGCGGCCTGTCATACGGGCGGTGCTCTTCATCGCCGATGATGACGAGCCGTCCGGTGAAGCCTTGGGCGCGGGCTGCCCGCGCGGCGGAAAGACCGGCCAAGGAGGCTCCCACGATTGCAAGTGTCTGCATTTCTCTCACCCTCTTTCAATTGCTTCTTAAGCAACAACAAGCGCTATATGCAACAGAGTGATCTATGCCACGGAACCTGTCAAGGGGCCCGTGACTCATTAAAGAAGAGGTACGTAATTGGACCGCCAGCCCTTGACAAAACAGTGTGAGCGAAAGCACTCTGTTGCATATTACGACGTGTGTTGTTCCATGCGGAACAAAGCAGATTTCAGCCGTCCATACCGTTTAAACGAGAAAAAGAGGTCTACTCATGCACAAGGCATGTCCGCTCAGTGAGCTGGCCCCGGGTGAAGCCCTGCGCCTGAACACCGCGCCGCCCATCGCTGTTTTCCACACCGAAGACGGCGAGCTCTTCGCCATTGATGACACGTGCACCCACCAGGATGCTTCCCTGACCGATGGCTGGGTGGAAGGCTGCGAGGTCGAGTGCCCGTTGCACGCCTCAAAGTTCAATCTTCGGACCGGCAAGGTTGACGCACCGCCGGCCAAGCTGCCCGTCCGTACGCACGAAGTCACCGTCGTGGACGGCGACATCATGGTCATCGAATCCGAGGAGGCGCCCAACCTTCCTCCCGGCCTGACAGTGAACGGCCACGTCTAACGCCAGCACGTCCGGTGGCCAAAGCAGCGCGGCTAGGGCCACCTCCGCAACCGCAGCCTCGTCTGCACGAACCTAGGAGACAACCCTTGTCCACAGTCCTTGAAGGCGTCCCCGCCAGCAGCGCCACAACCACGGCCGGACCCGGGGCCAACGCCCACACCGCAGAGTTCGTCCTGACGCTGGCCTGCCCCGAACGGCCGGGCATCGTCCGCGCCATCACCACATTCTTGGCCGACCGCGGCTTCGACATCGTGGAACACCAGCAGTTCGATGACCACGTCAGCGGCAACCTTTACCTCCGCACGGCCTTCACCCAAAGCGGCGATGCCGGCGATCAGGATCCCTTTGCCAGGCTCGATCAGCGGGACCCTCAGACGGCCGAAAGCCTCAGATCCGAGTTCGCAGCCATCGCCCACGAGTTCGGCATGAACTTCAGCATCCACGATGGCCGTCCCCAGCGGCTCCTGGTCATGGTGTCGAAGTTCGGCCACTGCCTGAACGACCTGATTTTCCGCTGGCGGGCCGGCAGCCTCGGCGCGGAGATCGCCGTCGTGGTTTCCAACCACGAGGACCTGCGCCCCATGGCCGAAGCCGCCGGGCTGCCTTTCATCCACGTTCCCGTCACGGCCGCAACCAAGCCGGAGGCCGAGGCGCGGCTGCTGGAGCTCGTCGCCGAGTACGACGCCGACTTGGTGGTCCTGGCCCGCTACATGCAGGTGCTGTCCAACGACCTGTGCACCAACCTCCGCGGGCGCGCCATCAACATCCACCACTCCTTCTTGCCCGGCTTCAAGGGTGCCAAGCCGTACCACCAGGCCTACGACCGCGGTGTGAAGCTCGTCGGGGCCACGGCGCACTACGTGACGCCGGACCTGGACGAAGGACCCATCATCGAGCAGGAGGTCTTCCGGGTAGACCACAGCCTGGATGCGGACGCCCTGGTGACTGTGGGCCGTGACGCCGAATCGCAGGCCCTGTCCCGGGCGGTCAAGTGGCATTGCCAGCACCGCGTCCTGCTCAACAACACCCGCACCGTCGTATTCCGCTAACGCGAACCAGGAGAAACACTTATGAGCGCATCACCACGCGTCGTCATCATCGGCGCCGGCATCGTCGGCACGAACCTGGCCGACGAGCTGGCCAGCCGGGGCTGGAACAACATCACTGTCGTCGAGCAGGGACCGCTGGAGCTCGCCGGCGGCTCCACCTCCCATGCTCCCGGCCTGGTCTTCCAGACCAACCCGTCCAAGACCATGACGGAATTCGCCAGCTATACGGTGGACAAGCTGCTCTCCCTCAGCGCCGACGGAGTGTCCTGCTTCAACCAGCTGGGCGGGCTCGAACTGGCCACCACGGAGACCCGGCTGAAGGACCTCAAGCGCAAGCTCGGATACGCCACATCTTGGGGCATCGAAGGCCGGATCATCGACCCCGACGAGTGCGAGAAGCACTACCCGCTGCTGAACTCCAGCGCCCTCGGGGACGGCCGCGAAGTCCTCGGCGGCCTCTACGTCCCCACCGACGGACTGGCCTCCGCGGCCCGTGCCGTCCAGCTGCTGATCAGCCGCACCCGCGAAGCCGGCGTCACCTACCTCGGCTCCACCGCCGTGACCGGCATCGAACAGACCGGCGGCAGGGTCACCGGCGTCGAAACGGCCGACGGCGTGATCCCGGCGGACATCGTGGTGTCCTGCGCCGGATTCTGGGGCCGCGAGCTCGGCAAGATGGTGGGCATGAAAGTCCCGTTGCTACCGCTGGCCCACCAGTACGTGAAGACCACGGCGTTGCCGGAACTCAAGGGCCGGAACGAGCTTCCCAACGGCGCCCGCCTGCCCATCCTGCGCTACCAGGACAAGGACCTCTACTACCGCGAGCATGGCGACCGGATCGGCATCGGCAGCTACGCGCACCGCCCCATGCCGGTGGACATGGCACAGCTTCCCCGCGTCGGCGCCGAAGAGATGTCCGATCACCGCATGCCTTCCCGCATGGACTTCACCATGGAGGACTTCCTGCCCTCCTGGGAGGACAGCAAGGACCTGCTCCCGGCCCTGCGCGGGGCGCAGATCGAGGACGGCTTCAACGGCATCTTCTCCTTCACCCCGGACGGCGGGCCGCTCATGGGCGAGTCCCCCGACCTCGAGGGCTTCTTTGTTGCCGAGGCCGTCTGGGTCACCCACTCCGCCGGCGTGGCCCGGGCCATGGCCGAACTCCTCATCGAGGGCCAGTCCCGGACGGACCTGCACGGCTGTGAGCTCACGCGCTTCGAGAAGGTCCAGACCAGCGACCAGTACGTCAGCGAAACCTCCCAGCAGAATTTCGTGGAGATCTACGACGTGCTGCACCCGCTCCAGCCCAAGGAGTCCCCGCGGGACCTGCGGGTCAGCCCGTTCAACGTCCGGCAGAAGGAGCTGGGGGCGTTCTTCCTGGAGTCCGCCGGCTGGGAGCGCCCGCACTGGTTCGAGGCCAACGCCGGCCTCCTCGACGAACTTCCGGCCGAGTGGCAGGCGCCGGAGCGGGACGAGTGGTCCGCGATGTTTTCCTCCCCCATCTCGGCGGCCGAAGCGTGGAAGACGCGCACCGCCGTCGGGCTCTATGACATGACGCCGCTGAAGCGGCTGGCGGTGACGGGTCCCGGCGCCGAGGCACTGCTGCAGCGGCTCAGCACCGGAAACATCACCAAGAAGCCCGGCGCCGTCACGTATTGCCTGCTGCTGGAGCACGACGGCGGCATCCGCAGCGACGTGACCATTGCCCGTCTCGCGGAGGAACAGTTCCAGCTCGGCGTGAACAGCAACGTGGACTTCGACTACCTGCGTGTTGAGGCCAGGAAGCAGTCGGCCGCGGACCCGGCCCGGTGGGCGCATGTCACCGACATCACCGGCAGCACGTGCTGCATCGGCCTGTGGGGGCCTCTGGCACGTGAAGTGATCGGCAAGGTCAGCACCGACGACCTGTCCAACGACGGCCTGAAGTACTTCCGGACCAAGGAGATTTCGGTGGGCGGCATCCCGGTCACGGCCATGCGGCTCTCCTACGTCGGCGAGCTGGGCTGGGAGCTGTACACCACGTCGGAGTACGGGCTGAAGCTCTGGGACCTGCTGTTCGAGGCCGGCCGGGAGCACGGCATCGTCGCCGCCGGGCGCGGCGCGTTCAACAGCATGCGGCTCGAGAAGGGCTATCGGCTGTGGGGCACGGACATGACCTCGCAGCACCACCCCTACGAGGCCGGCCTGGGTTTCTCCGTGGCCAAGTACAAGGTGGGCTTCGTGGGCTGTGAGGCGCTGGCCGCACGCAAGGAACAGCCCGCAACCCGGGCACTGCGGTGCCTGACCGTGGACGACGGCACCTCCATGGTCCTGGGCAAGGAGCCGGTGTACGTCAACGGCGAGGCCGCCGGCTACGTCACGAGCGCCGCCTACGGCTACACGGTGCGTAAGCCGATCGCCTACGCCTGGCTGCCTGCCGCCGTAGGGATCGGTGACTCCGTGGAAATCGAGTACTTCGGCAAGCGCATCGCGGCGACCGTCACGGCCGAGCCGCTGTTTGACCCGGGGATGGAGCGGCTGCGCGGCTGACGGCCATGCGGCCGTCCTGACCCTCTTTGGCGCCAGAACGACGGCGACACACCGGTGAGTCCGGGGTGTCGCCGTCGTTCTTGGTTAATAGAGGGTCAGGACGGCAGCCGGTAAGTAGCGCAAACGAACACTTTAAGCCCCCGCTGCGGCCGCCTCGGGCCGCTCCGCGGGGTGCGCGGCTTCCTCCCGGGCCGGCACGAACCGGACGAACATCGCTTTGAAGCCGGGGGTGTTGGATTCCCGTGCCACGTTTTCCTTGTGGACCAGGGCGTTGGCCTCGGGGAAGTACGCCGCGGCGCAGCCCTTCGCCGTCGGGTAGGCCACCAGCCGGAACTTGTCCGCCTGCCGGTCCTTCCCCCGGAACGTGCTGACCACGTCCACCAGGTCCCGGTCCTTGAAGCCGAGCTCGGCCAGGTCTTCCGGGTGCACCAGGATCACGCGGCGGCCGCCGGAGATCCCGCGGTACCGGTCATCCAGGCCGTAGAAAGTGGTGTTGTACTGGTCGTGGCTGCGGATGGTCTGGAGGACCAGGTGGCCGTCCGGCGGCGTGAGGTACTCCAAGGGGCTCACCGTGAAGCGGCCCCGGCCGATGTCCGTCTTGAAGGAACGGGTGTCCCGCGGCGGGTTGGGCAGCACAAAGCCGTTCTTCGTCCGGACCCGGGCATTGAAATCCTCGAACCCCGGAAGAACCCGGGAGATATGGTCCCGAACCACGTCGTAGTCCTCGGCCATGGCCTTCCAGTCCACCGGGTGGTCCGGACCGAAGGTTGCCTCGGCCATCCGGGCCACGATCACCGGCTCGGCGAGCAGGTGCTCGGACACCGGCTGGAGCCTGCCCTGAGTCGAGTGGACCACGGACATGGAGTCCTCCACGGACAGGAACTGGGCGCCCTTGGGGTGCTTGTCGTCCTTGTCCGTGCGGCCCAGCGTGGGAAGGATCAGGGACGTGCGCCCGTGCACCACATGGGACCGGTTCGGTTTGGTGGAGATATGGACCGTCAGGCCGATCCGTTGCATGCCGGCTTCCAGGGTCTCCGTGTCCGAGCACGCGAGCGAGAAGTTCCCGCCCATCGACACGAACACGTCCACCTCGTCGCGTTCGAACGCCTCCATGGACTCCACTGCGTCGTACCCGTGGTGGCGGGAGGAAGCAATCCCGAACTCAGTGTCCAGCGCCGCCAGGAGCCATTCCTTCGGCTTTTCCCAGATGCCCATGGTCCGGTCGCCCTGGACGTTCGAGTGTCCGCGGACCGGGCAGGCGCCGGCCCCCGGCTTGCCGAAGTTGCCCTGCAGCAGCAGGACGTTGACCATCTCCTTGATGGTGTCCACCGAATGCGGCTGCTGCGTCACGCCCAGTGCCCAGCATAAGATCGTGGCCTTGGACCGGACGAGCATCCCGGCCACGTCCTCGATCTGCTTGCGGGTCAGGCCCGTGGCCTTCTCGGTCTCCTCCCAGTCCAGCTCCCGGCGGGCGTCGCGGTACGCGTCGAAGCCGTCGGTCACCTCCTCGACGAAGGAAAGGTCGACGACGGTGCCCGGGTTCCGCTCTTCCTCCGCCAGGAGCAGGTGGCCGAGAGCCTGGAACAGCGCCATGTCGCCGCCCACCTTGATCTGCAGGTACTCATCAGCCAGCGGCGTGCCGCCGCCCACCACGCCCGAGACGGTCTGCGGATCCCTGAAGTTGAACAGGCCGGCCTCAGGCAGCGGGTTCACCGCCACCACCTTGCCGCCCTTGTCCTTGCACTCCTTCAGCGCCGACAGCATCCTGGGATGGTTGGTTCCCGGGTTCTGCCCGACCACAAAGATCAGCTCGGCATCGTGGATGTCATCCAGCGAAACGGTCCCCTTGCCGATGCCGATGGTCGGGTTCAGCGCCGAGCCCGAGGACTCATGGCACATGTTCGAACAGTCCGGCAGGTTGTTGGTGCCCAGGGCCCGCGCGAACAGCTGGTACATGAACGCCGTCTCGTTCGCCGTCCGGCCGGACGTGTAGAAGACGCAGCGGTCAGGCGTGCTGGCCCGGATGTGCTCCCCGATGAGCCCGAACGCCTCCGCCCAGGAAATCGGCGAATAGTGCGTCTCACCCTCCCGGATCACCACCGGTTCGCTGATCCGGCCCTGATTGCCCAGCCAGTATTCGGTTTTCCCCGACAGCTCCGCGATGGAATGCGTGGCCCAGAACTCGGCTCCGACCGTCCGCAGGGTGTTCTCCTCGGCCACGGCCTTGGCACCGTTCTCGCAGAACTCAGCCGCCTTGCGCTTCTTGTCCGATTCCGGCCAAGCACAGCCCGGGCAGTCGAAGCCGCCGCGCTGGTTCAGCCGCAGCAGTGACTGCGCCGTCCGGGCCACCCCGGCTTGCGCCACGGCACGCTCCAGCGCAACCATCACCGCCTTGACGCCGGCGGCTTCGGTCTTCGGTTTGTGGACTTCGAGCTCGTCCTCGTTGATGTCCGCGACGGGGGCGGGCTGCTTCCCGAACTTCATTGTTCCAACTTCCTTACCGCTAAATTCCTGCTGGTTCGATCGCACATAAGGCGCGCCAGGCTTCCCTGGCGCGCCTTATTGGGCTGTTTGATACTCAGAAACCCCTGCTTACTGGGATACCTTGGCGAGCGTCTCGCGCTCCGCCCCAATCGTGGTGTTGTCGCCGTGCCCGGTGCGGACCACCGTTTCGGGAGGGAGCGTCAGCAACCGTTCCCGGATCGAGGCGAGGATGGTCGGGTAGTCGCTGTAGGACCTGCCGGTCGCCCCCGGGCCCCCGTTGAACAGCGTGTCCCCGGTGAACACCGTTCCTTCATCCGCCAAGAGAAAGCAGGTGGAGCCGGGCGAGTGGCCCGGGGTGTGGATGGCTGTCAGCGTGGCACCGCCCACCTGGAACTCCTCGCCATCGGCAAGGTCACGGTCCGGCTTCACGTCCGGATAGACCTGTTCCCAGAGCACGAGGTCCTCGGGGTTCAGGTAGATCGGGGCGCCAACGGCCTCCGCCACCTCGCGGGCCGCGCCGATGTGGTCGTTGTGAGCATGGGTGAGCAGGATGGCAAGAACCTTCCGGCCACGGACCTGGCTGATGATGGCTTCTGCGTCGTGCGGGGAGTCGATGATGACGCATTCATCGCCATTGCCGACGATCCAGACGTTGTTGTCCACGTCCCAGGTGCCGCCGTCGAGCGAGAAAGTGCCCGAGGTAACCAGGTTCTCGATGGTGACGCTCATGCGGATGCCCCCGCCTGCAGGATGTCTTCGACGGACTGGACCTCGACCACAGACCGGAGAACCTTGCCGTCGTGCATCTTGGTGAAGGCCTCTTCCACCTGGTCGATGGTGATGCGTTCGGACACGAAGGCGTCCAGGTCGAGGTTGCCCTGCTTGTAGTGCGCCACCAGCATCGGGAAGTCCCGGGAGGGCAGGCAGTCCCCGTACCAAGAGGATTTCAAGGAACCCCCGCGGCCAAAGACGTCCAGCAGCGGCAGCTCGAGCTTCATGTCCGGCGTCGGGACGCCCACCAGCACCACACGGCCGGCCAGGTCCCTCGCGTAAAACGCCTGCTTGTACGTTTCGGGACGTCCGACCGCTTCAATGACGACGTCGGCACCGTTGCCTCCGGTCAGGGCCCGGATGGCCTCGATGGGATCTTCCTTGCTGGAGTCCACTCCGTGGGTGGCGCCCAGCGACCTGGCCATCTCGATCTTGTTGGCGTCGATATCCACGGCAATGATCGTAGTGGCGCCGGCGAGCTTCGCCCCGGCGATGGCTGCGATGCCCACGCCGCCGCAGCCGATCACGGCGACGGATTCGCCGCGCTTGACCTCACCGGTGTTGATGGCGGCGCCGATGCCTGCCATCACACCGCAGCCGAGCAGCCCGACGGCGGCGGGATCGGCGTCGTCGTCCACCTTGGTGCACTGCCCGGCGGCGACGAGCGTCTTTTCGGCGAAGGCACCGATGCCCAGCGCGGGCGAGAGCTCAGTGCCGTCCTCCAGCGTCATCTTCTGGGTGGCGTTGTGCGTGTTGAAGCAGTACTGCGGCTGGCCCTTGGCGCAGGCGCGGCATTCGCCGCACACGGCCCGCCAGTTGAGGATCACGCGGTCGCCGGGAGCCACCTCGGTGACGTCCGGTCCGACGGCGCTGACCACGCCGGTAGCCTCGTGTCCCAGCAGGATGGGGAAATCATCGGTGATTCCGCCCTGCTTGTAGTGGAGGTCGGTGTGGCAGACACCGCACGTGAGGATGTCCACCAGCGCCTCGCCCGGGCCGGGATCCGGCACCAGGATCGTCTCGACCGAGACCGGGGCGTTCTTTTCCTTGGCAATGACTGCCTTTACTTTGTGAACCATGATTCCTGTGTTCCTTTCCTGAGCCCGGGGGACTCTTTGGCAACGGCGCCCGTTGCCAATCTAGCTGACTCGTTCCGGTTCCAAATCTTCGTCCAGCGGCTCGATGCCCTGCTCAGGGCAGCCGTTCACGTCATGCGGACCAGGCGTGGCAACGCCAGGCCTTCCCTGATCGAGACGTCGGCCTGCGCACCATACGGAGTCAGCTGAATTGCGTATTACACAACACGATGCACATAGCGCGTACTGGAAAATATGACAGTCGCCACGCGAGAGTGTCAATAGATTGCTGGGCCTCACCGTCCGGCCGCCATTTGATGACGCCTCGCACGTCTCACGCATATCGCAACCTAGTCTCACTCATTGCAACTAATTGGCCGTCGCTTTGGTGCGCATTTCACCGCGCAAACCGCCGCGATCTGCAGACCAATTTACCGGTCCGAAACAAAAAATCATTGACTGTGTGACAGGTCACGCCTAATCTGGTGCAACAGCGTTGCGCTGATTGCAACTCCAAACACTTTGGTGGACATATGAGTAACGAAACTTCCTCCCCCGCCGCTCTTGCGGGACCAACCAGCCCGGAGTCGAATGACGGGCATGGCAGTACATCGCCCGGACCCGCCACACTGAGCGGTCGCGTGGATCCGGACGGCAGCAGCGGTGACGATGTCAGCGGCGTCAGCAGGGAAACGCGCCGGAAGGTAGTCACGGCCAGCTTCATCGGCAACTTCGTCGAATGGTTCGATTACGCCGTCTACGGCTACCTCGCCGCCACCATCTCTTCGGTCTTCTTCCCGGACGCCGACCGGCAGGCGGCCCTGCTGGCCACCTTCGCCGTCTTCGCGGTCTCGTTCTTCGTCCGCCCCCTTGGCGGATTCTTCTGGGGACACCTCGGCGACCGCCTGGGACGGCGGAAAGCACTGTCGCTTTCCATCGTCATCATGTCCGTGTCGACGTTCTGCATCGCACTGATCCCTGGATACGCCAGCATCGGAGTGATGGCGCCGATCCTTCTCCTCCTGGTCAGGGTCGTTCAGGGCTTCTCCGCCGCCGGGGAATACGCCGGTGCTTCGGCTTTCCTCGTGGAGTACGCACCCGCCAATAAGCGCGGCCTCTACGCCGCCGTCGTTCCAGCCAGCACCGCGGCCGGCCTGCTGCTCGGTTCCCTGATCGCGGCGCTCCTCAGCACCGTCCTCACCCCCGAGCAGCTGCATGAGTGGGGCTGGCGGCTGCCATTCCTGCTCGCCGCGCCCATGGGCCTGATAGGCCGTTATATCCGCACCAAGCTCGAAGACACCCCTGCCTTCCAGGCCCTGGCTGCCGAGGACCACACAGTCAAAACACCGGTCTTCGCGATGTTCCGGACGTACCGCAAGCAGCTCATCATCGCCACCGGCGCTGTCCTGCTCAACGCTGTGGGGTTCTACGTGATCCTCAGCTACATGCCCACGTATCTGTCGGAGGAACTCGGCTTCGGTGCGGCCGAATCGTTCCTGGCCACCACCATCGCTCTGGCCAGCTACATCGGCTTCATCTTCCTGACTGGCAGCGCTTCGGACAAGTTCGGCCGAAAGCGCATGCTGATCACCGCTTCCCTGCTCTTTATCGTGCTGACGGTCCCGGCTTTCATGCTCCTGGACACCGGAAATTTCCTGGTCATTGTCCTGGTCCAGATCCTGCTTGGCGGCATGCTGACGCTCAACGACGGCACACTTCCAAGCTTCCTGGCGGAGCTGTTCCCCACCCGCGTCCGTTACAGCGGATTCGCCGTCAGCTTCAATCTCTCCAACGCTCTGTTCGGCGGTACGGCACCGTTCATGGCCACGCTGCTCATCGGCCTCACCCAGAGCAAGGTGGCCCCGGGCTGGTACCTGGTGGCAGCATCCGTCGTCTCCCTGACCGCCGTCCTGTTCGCCACCGAGACGTCCAAGAAACCGCTCCGGCAGGAGTGAACCGCATGTCCGGGACCCTCACCTCCGGGACCCTTGCACCCCAGCCCGCCTCCGGCGGGGCACACCTCAAACTTTCCTCACTCAATTCAGCACTAAAGAAAGGTACAAACCCATGACCACCATCGAAACCGAGGCCGTCAACGATGTCGCCAAGCTGGACCGCCTGAAGGTCCTCAACAATGGCGAAAAAGTAAGGCTGACATTCTCCGACGCGGAGTTCGAACGCCGCCTGGCCGGCCTGCGCCGCATCATGGCTGAGAAGGAACTGGACGCCGTCGTCCTGACCAGTTACCACTCGATCAAGTACTACTCCGATTTCCTCTTCACCTACTTCGGCCGGTCCTACGCCATGGTGGTCACCAAGGACGACACCGTCACCGTCACCGCGAACATCGACGCCGGGATGCCGTGGCGCCGCAGCTACGGCGACAACCTCGTCTACACGGACTGGCGCCGCGACAACTACATCCACGCCATCCAGGAAGTGCTGCGCAGCCGCGGCATCAACGCCCGCCGGATCGGCGTCGAGGACGACTCGCTGCCGCTGGACAACCGCAACAAGATCCAGGCCGCCTTCGCATCCGCAACCCTGGTGGACGTGGCCCAGGCGGCCATGCGCCAGCGGATGATCAAGTCCGCCGAGGAGATCGAGGTGATCAAGCACGGCGCACGCATCGGCGACCTCGGCGGCGAAGCCATCCGCAACGCCATCACGGCCGGCATCACCGAGTACGAGGTGGCGCTGATCGGAACCGAGGCCATGGTCCACGAAATCGCCCGGACCTTCCCGGACTCCGAGATCCGCGACACCTGGGTGTGGTTCCAGTCCGGCATCAACACGGACGGCGCACACAACTGGGCCACCACCCGCAAGATCCAGGAACACGACATCCTGTCGCTGAACTGCTTCCCCATGACCTCCGGCTACTACACCGCACTGGAGCGCACCCTGTTCTACGGCGAACCGGATGCCCGCTCGCTGGAACTGTGGAACATCAACGTGGAAGTCCACAAGCGCGGCCTTGAACTCATCAAGCCCGGCGCCGTCTGCAAGGACATCGCTGCCGAACTGAACGAGATCTACGTGGGCCACGGCCTCCTGGCCAACCGCACCTTCGGCTACGGGCACTCCTTCGGCGTCCTCAGCCACTACTACGGCCGGGAAGCCGGGCTGGAGCTCCGCGAGGATATCGACACGGTACTGGAACCCGGCATGGTGGTTTCAATGGAGCCCATGATCACGGTCCTGGACGGCCAGCCCGGAGCCGGCGGCTACCGCGAACACGACATCCTCGTGGTCGGCGAGGACGGCGCCGAGAACATCACCAAGTTCCCGTTCGGCCCGGAATACAACATCGTGGGGGCATAACAGCACCACATCAGCCTTCACCGGAAAGCGGCGCCACGTCCTGCGTGGCGCCGCTTTCCGGCTCACATACGGAATGATGGTGGACACCATGACCTCTGCAGAAGCTCCCGAAACCAGCGGCAACGGTGACACCAAGGGCACGTCGGTCATCGTCAACGCCATCGCCGTGCTGCGAAGTTTTACGGCGGACGAGCCGCTGCTCGGCGTCACCGAGATCGCCAACCGCGTTGGCCTGCACAAGAGCACCGTTTCCCGCATCCTGGCCACGTTCGAGCAGGAACACTTGGTGGAGCGCGATCCGGAGACCCGCAGGTTCCGCCTGGGCCTGGGCCTCATCGCCGTCGCCGGGCCGCTGCTGGCCGAACTCGAAGAGCGCCGTGTGGCATACCCTGTCCTGCGCGAACTCGCCGAACAGACCGGCGAAACCAGTGCCCTGATGGTCTGGAGCGGCTCCGATTCGATGTGCGTGGAGCAGATCGCCAGCCATCACCAGATCAAGCACACCACCCCGCTGGGCGCCCGCTATAACGATGCCCTGAGTGCCTCTGTACAGGTCTTCCTCGCCGCGGAGTCCCCCGACCGCGTCCGTACTTTGCTGCGCAGCGGAGCGATCACTTACCCGGGCCTGGACGACACCAGCCTCGAGGCCTATCTGATCCGGCTGGGCGACGTCGCCCGGCGCGGCTGGGCCGTTAACTACGGTGAATCCTCGCTTGATGAAGTGGGCGTCGCGGCCCCTGTCTACGATCACCGCGGCGATATTGTGGCGGCGGTGCTCATCCCGGCGCCCCGCTTCCGCGTCTCTCCGGACACACTGCAGAGCCTCGCTGAATCGTGCTCTGCCGCTGCCGGGCGCGTAACCTCGCGGCTTGGCGGAGCTTCCCCGCAATAGCCGTCACACCACAGCCGGCATCACGGCCCTGCCGCCGCTCTGAACGTCACGCACGCGTCCAGGCCGGTGATTCCCCCGGACTCGTTCGGGGCGGTGTTGGCCCCGGGATCCCGCGGGGCCAGCGAAGCAACGGCTCCGCTGGCCTCGGCCAGCTGCTGTACGATTGCCAGCCCCAGCCCCGTTCCCTCGGAGCTGCCCGGCCCGCGCCAGAACCTGTTGAACGCCCGCTGGCTGTCCTCGGCGGAGAGTCCGGGACCTTCGTCGATAACGTGGAGCTCCACCATTCCGTCACTCTCAGGATGTGAAACCACCAGTCTGATTAGCGAACCCGGCGGCGCCACGGCGAGGGCGTTGTCAATGAGGTTGTCGATGATCTGTTCGGCGGCGCCCGGCATGGCCGTGACATTAGCCTCCGGAAGGGCATCCAGGCTGATCCGGACTCCGGTTTCTTCGGCGAGCGCCTCCCACTGCTCCAGCCGGTTCCAGGCGACGGCACTCAGATCCACGGTGGCACGTGCCACGTCCCGGCTGTCCGCCCGGCTGAGGAGCAGCAGCCCGTCGATGATCCGCTGAAGCCGGTACGTTTCCTCCAGGGAGCCGGCCACCATGACCCGGGCATTGTCCGGGTCGCTGCCGAGGGAGTCAACGGCGTTCTCCAGCCGCAGCCTCAGTCCGGTCAGAGGGGTGCGAAGCTGATGGGAGGCGTCACTGGCAAAGCCCTTCTGCTGCTGGAGTAGGTGTTCCAGCCTGTCTGCCATGCGATTGAACGACCCCGCAAGGGCACGGAGTTCCGGGGCGCCCTCGTCCTCTTCGGTCCGGGCTGAAAGGTCGCCCTCGGCAAGCCGCTCCGTGGCTTTCTGCAACCTGTTGATCCTCCTTGTGACGGCGCCGGCCATGAGGTAGGCCAGCAGGCCGGCCAGCAGCACGGTTGTGGCCGCCACGGTCCACAGCACCGTGAGCTGGCCGGACACCCGGTCGGTCACCTCCGATGCGGGGTAGGTCAGGCGGACCGCACCAGTAATTTTTTCGCCGCTGAGGACTGGAACGGTGACGTACACCAGGTCAAAGCCCAGCGTGTCGGAGTGCCGCTGACCCGACGTGATCTGGCCGCTCAGGGCCGCCGCGATTTCGGGGCGTGAGACATAGGAGGATCCGGTGGCAGACTGATCGTCGTCGGACGTTGCAACCGCGGTCCCGGCAGGATTCACGATCACCACCCTGGCCCCGCTAGCCTGGCCGTAATTGCGGACGGCGTCCGCCACGCCGGCGGGCGCCCCGGTGCCGGCTTCAAGCAGCTGCCTGGCTCTTCCGCCGAGCAGAAAGGCATCCCGCTCCAGGGACGTGGTGAGGCGGTCACGTTCGACGCGGACCAGGTAGTTCCCCAGCGGGATGTCCTGGACCAGCACCACCAGCAAGGTGATCACCATGAAGGCGGAGATCAGCCGCCACCTCATCCCGGGACGTCCAGCCTGAATCCCACCCCGCGCACGGCTTCGATCCAGCGCGGGTCCCCGAGCTTCTTCCTGATCGCGGCCACATGCGCATCCAGCGTCTTTGTGGTGCCGTACCAGTTGCCGTCCCAAACGGCCCGAAGGATGTCGCTACGCGGGCACACCGCCCCCGGGTCTTCCGCCAGGTAGTACAGGAGCTCGAATTCCTTGACGGTCAGGTGGATTTCCATGCCGTCCACGAGCACGCGGCGCGAACGTTGGTCAATGCTGAGCGTGCCGATTTGCCTGGCACTCCCGCCAGCGGCCTGGCCCTCCCCTGCGTGGTCATCGGAGCGCCGTGCCACCGCCCGGATCCTGGCAATGAGTTCCCGCATGCCGAACGGCTTCACGAGGTAATCATCCGCGCCGAGTTCCAGAGCCAGCACTCTGTCTATCTCCTCGTCCCGCGCGCTGACCACAATGATCGGCGTCAGGGTCAGCGCGCGGATTTCGCGGCACACGTCGGTGCCGTCCATGTCCGGCAATCCAAGGTCAAGGAGTATGAAGTCAGGGCCCGAGTCGCGTACTGCGGCGAGGGCCGTCTTTCCGTCTGCAACGTGTCTGGTCTGGAATCCGGCGCGGACCAGTCCTTCAAGGACGCCGGCGGCAACCGATTCATCATCTTCAACAACCAGGATCTGCATACCTGATTATGTTCCCGCTGGGCCGAAACCGCTGGGGATACACACGGAACAGGGGGATTGCGGCACCATTCTTGGACAACTCTTGGATTTCCGAGGCACCAGCGACGATCGGACCGCGCCGCCCTCGCCGAGTTCATGCTGGGTTCTTTAAACGCCAAGCGCAGCCATGATCGGTGCGGAGGAAATGTGACCCGCAGCCACCACCGGCCGTGCGGTACTCTCTTGACACCGGCGCTTCCGGTCGGCTTCACTATTACGTATGCTGAAATAACAGTTCCATGATGCGGAAACCGCCAGCAGTTCGTCTCGGTTTCGCCGGAAGAAGACCCGGCTCTCCGCATAGCCGTCACCATGGATGCCAGCACCTGCACGAGGGATCACCAAGCATGAAGCTTGCCGAATTCAACGAAGCCGACCGCGCCGACGCCAGCGCGGCCCTCCGGCCCTGCATCGACATCCAGCGCTGGGTGGACCAGATCGCCGACGCCCGGCCCTTCGCCACCGGCGAGGCGCTGCTCGGCTTCGCCCGCCGGGCCGCCGCCCCGTTCACCGCGGAGGAAGTAGAAGCCGCCATGGCGCACCACCCGCGGATCGGGGAACGCCCGACGGCGGCGACCGCCGAGGCGTCCATGTCGCGTTCCGAACAGTCCGGCGTCGACCCCGCGGACACGGCGGTCACGGAGGCTCTGGCGGCCGGCAACCGCGCCTATGAGGAAAAGTTCGGCCGCGTCTTCCTGATCCGCGCCGCCGGCCGTACGGCTCCCGAAATCCTGGCCGCGCTGAACGAGCGCCTGGCCAACACCCCCGATCAAGAAGACGTCATTGTGGCCCGGCAGTTGCGCGAAATCGCCCTGCTGCGGCTCGAAGGAGTGATCAGCGAATGAGCGGTTCCCACGTCACCACCCACATCCTGGACACCGGTGCCGGCCGCCCGGCGGCGGGCGTCGCCGTCGTGCTTTATGCGAACGACGGCGGCAGCTGGACTCAGCTGGCAAACGGCACCACCGATGCCGACGGCCGCGCCAAGGACCTCGGCCCCGCGGAGCTGGCACCGGGCAACTACCGGCTCAACTTCGCCACGGGCGCCTACTACGCGGGGCAGGGCACGGCCACGTTCTTTCCCGAGGTGGACCTCATCTTCGAGGTGACCGGGACGGAGCACTACCATGTGCCGCTGCTCCTGAGCCCGTTCGCCTACTCGACCTACCGCGGCAGCTGAAAGGGACAACCATGCGGCTGATGCGCATTGGCACGGCGGGAAACGAGATCCCCGTAATCATCGACGACGAAGGCCAGGCGTACGACCTGCGTCCCGTCACTGCAGACATCGACGGCGGCTTCCTCCAGACGTGGGCCGGACAGCTGGACGAGCTCGACCTGACAGGACTCCCGCGCGTAGCCATGGAGGGAAAGCGGATCGGCGCGCCGATCGCCCGTCCTGGTGCGGTGATCGGCGTCGGCCTGAACTATGCGGCGCACGCGGCCGAATCCGGCCTTCCGCTGCCGGAGCGGCCCATCATCTTCTTCAAGCACCCCAACACCGTGGTGGGACCCAACGACGACGTCGTGATCCCTCCCGGCGCACAGCGCGTGGACTGGGAGGTGGAGCTGGGCGTCGTGATCGGCCAGCAGGCCAGCTACCTGAAGTCCGACACCGAGGCTGCCGCCTGCATCGCGGGATTCGTGCTGTCCAACGACGTCTCCGAGCGCGAGTACCAGCTGGAACACTCCGGACCGCAGTGGTCGCTGGGGAAGTCCTGCCCCACCTTCAACCCGGTAGGCCCGTGGCTGGTGCCGGCCACCGCCGCCAACGCCGGCGCCATCGAACTGGCGTCATGGGTCAACGGTGAACCGCGCCAGAAAAGTTCGACGCAGGACATGGTCTTCGGGCCCGCCGAGCTGGTCCGCCGCCTTTCGCAGTACATGGTGCTCGAACCCGGCGACCTCATCACCACAGGCACCCCGGCCGGCGTTGCCCTGTCCGGCCGGTTCCCGTACCTCAGGGCCGGAGACATCATGCGGATGTCCGGCGGAGGGCTGCTCGGCGAACAGCGGCAGCGGCTCGTCGACGCGGCGGCTCCGGCCTGATCCCTTGCGGTTTTCTGGCGGCCGCCCGGTACCGGCGTCAAACCCGGCTCCGGTACCGGGCTCCCGATGACAGTAGGCTAGAGGGCATGGCTTCTGACCACCCCACCCCTGAACGGCGCGAAATCACTGTACGTCGCGCGCCAAAGTACGTCCCGTTCCTGATCCTGGGCGGACTCCTGGGCATCGCCGTGGCGGCAATCATCGCCTACGCGCTTCCCGGCGACGCCAGCTACGACCCCGGCTCCGTCTTCGGCTTCTTCATGGTGATGTGTGCGGCCGGCGGTGTGATTCTCGGCGCAATTGCTGCGCTTATCCTGGACCGGCTGAGCGTCAGGCGCACGCAGCAGGCAGTCGTCGAAGCCGTACCGGAAGCCGTTGCCGACGCCGAACAGGCCGCGACGGAGACGGAACAGCCCCCAGCGCAGGAGCAACCGCGGGACAACGGCAGCGAACCCGGCCTCCGGTCATAAACCGGCCGCCGGAAGTTCCTTACCTGATGACGTGAGATAATCGACCAGTGGCACGCGGCGATGGAAAACTTTCTCATGATCTTCTCCCTGGCGAAAAAGGCCCTCAGGACGCTTGCGGCGTCTTCGGGGTTTGGGCACCAGGTGAAGAAGTAGCAAAACTCACCTATTACGGGCTGTATGCATTGCAGCACCGCGGTCAGGAGTCCGCTGGTATAGCCACCAGCGACGGCAAGCGGATAAACGTCTACAAGGACATGGGCCTCGTGTCCCAGGTCTTCGACGAGACGACGCTGAACACCCTGACCGGGCACCTGGCTGTGGGCCACTGCCGCTACTCCACCACCGGAGCCAGCCACTGGGCCAACGCCCAGCCCACCCTCGGCGCCACCGCAACCGGCACTGTTGCCCTGGCGCACAACGGCAACCTGACCAACACCGCCGAACTCAACGCCATGATCACGGAACGCAACGGCGGCCAGCTCAGCGGCGAAATGAAGCAGGGCAACACCTCTGACACCGCCCTGGTCACCGCACTCCTCGAAGGCGAAGAGGGCAAAACCCTCGAACAGACCGCCATCGAACTGCTCCCCAAGATCCGGGGCGGCTTCTGTTTCGTCTTCATGGACGAAGGCACCCTGTACGCCGCCCGCGACACCTTCGGCATCCGCCCGCTGGTCCTCGGCCGGCTGGAGCGCGGCTGGGTGGTTGCCTCCGAGCAGTCCGCCCTCGCCACCGTCGGCGCCAGCTTCATCCGCGAGATCGAACCCGGCGAATTCATCGCCATCGATGAGCAGGGCGTGCGGTCCCAGCGCTTCGCAGAGCCGACGCCGGCCGGTTGCGTTTTCGAATACGTCTACCTCGCGCGCCCCGACGCTGCGATCGCCGGACGCTCCGTGTACGAATCCCGCGTGGAAATGGGCCGCCAGCTGGCCCGCGAAAACACCCAGGAAGCGGACATCGTCATTCCGGTCCCGGAATCCGGCACTCCCGCGGCTGTGGGCTACGCCGAAGAATCCGGCATCCCGTTCGCGCACGGCTTCGTCAAAAACTCCTACGTGGGCCGCACGTTCATCCAGCCTTCGCAGACCCTGCGCCAGCTGGGCATCCGGCTCAAGCTCAACGCCCTCGAGTCCGTGATCCGCGGCAAGCGCGTTGTGGTGGTGGATGACTCGATCGTCCGCGGCAACACCCAACGCGCGATCGTCCGGATGCTTCGCGAGGCCGGGGCCGCGTCCGTGCATGTGAAGATCTCCTCCCCGCCCGTGCAGTGGCCCTGCTTCTACGGCATAGACTTCGCCTCCCGTGCAGAGCTGATCGCCAACGGCGCCACCATCGAGGAAATCTCGCAGGCCATCGGCGCCGATTCGCTCGCGTACATTTCCGAAGACGGCATGATCGACGCCACGCGTCAGCCCCGCGAACGTCTCTGCACCGCCTGCTTCACCGGCAAGTACCCCATCGAGCTTCCCGGCGCGGACAAGCTCGGCAAGAACCTGCTGGAGCGCACGGACCTCGGCGGGCTGCCCGCAGCGGGCTCTGCCGCACTCTCCAAGCCCGCGTCCGCAGCCGACGGCAACCCGGACAGCATTCCCGTCACCGAAGACCCTGCGGAGAAGCCCGGCGCAACGGGCTGTGATCCCGGACCGGATTCCGAGTTTGAGAACCTGCTGACCGAGGCCGACCGCGTGCCTGATGTCCACCACGACGCTGCCCCCGTCGGCGCTGACAAGAAAGAGTCCGTATGACTTCCGCCTCTCCCACTGCTGACATGAACGCTGCCCAGAACCGTTTGGCACAGAACAACGCCGGCATCACGTACGCGTCCGCCGGCGTCGACGTCGAAGCGGGCGACCGCGCCGTCGAACTCATGAAGGACGCCGTCAAGGCGACCCACAACGCGTCGGTGATTGGCGGCGTCGGCGGTTTTGCCGGGCTGTACGACGTCTCGAAGCTTCTCACCTACAAGCGCCCGCTATTGGCCACGTCCACGGACGGTGTGGGCACAAAGGTGGCCATCGCCCAGGCCATGGACATCCACGACACCATCGGCTTCGACCTCGTGGGCATGGTGGTTGACGACATCGTGGTGGTGGGCGCCGAACCGCTCTACATGACCGATTACATCGCCTGCGGCAAGGTGGTCCCGGAGCGCATCGCGGACATCGTCCGCGGCATCGCGGCGGCCTGTTCCGTCGCCGGCACCGCCCTCGTGGGCGGCGAAACCGCCGAGCACCCTGGCCTGCTGGGCGAGCACGAATACGACGTTGCGGGCGCTGCCACCGGCGTGGTCGAGGCCGACGCCCTCCTGGGCCCGGATCGGGTCCGCGCCGGCGATGTGGTGATCGGCATGGCCTCCTCCGGCCTGCACTCCAACGGCTACTCCCTGGTCCGCCGCGTCATCAACCACGCCGGCTGGGCCCTGGACCGCCAAGTCTCCGAACTCGGCCGCACGCTGGGTGAGGAACTGCTGGAGCCCACCCGCGTCTACGCCGCTGACTGCCTGGACCTCGCCCGCGCCTTCCCGGTGACCACTGACACTGCCACAGGCCGCGGAGCCGTGCACGGCTTCAGCCACGTCACCGGCGGCGGCCTCGCAGCCAACCTGGCCCGCGTCCTGCCCCTGGGTCTGGTGGCCACGGTGGACCGCGCCACGTGGGAACTGCCGGCCATCTTCAAGCTGGTCTCCGAACTCGGCCGCGTACCCCTCGCAGACCTCGAGCGCACGCTCAACCTCGGCGTGGGCATGGTGGCGATCGTCTCCGCCGACGTCGCCGACGCCGCTGTGGCCCGCCTGAACGAGCGAGGCCTGCCGTCCTGGATCATGGGCACGGTCAGCGCGGACTCCGACTCCATCCTCAAGACCGGTCCGGACTACGTCCAGGGCGCCAAGGGCGTTGACGGCGGCGCCGTCCGCATGGTCAACACCTACGCCTAAAGTCGTCATCGAGTGCTCCATAACTGCCGTTTAGAAGGTTCATAACGGCAGTTACGGAGCACTCGATGCGTTTTTAAACCTCAAGGACGCTGAACACTCCGCCCTGCGGATCCTTCAGCGTGGCGATGGTTCCGGCGTCCTCATCGAACTCCGGCTCCACGAGAACCTCCGCACCGGCAGCCACGGCCGCCAGCACGGCTTCCTTGACGCTGGAGACACCGAAGTAGACCTGCCAGCCCAGGCGCGCCCGGGCTTCGGCCCCGTCTGAGTCGGGCGAATCCCCAGCCTCGGAGTGGGCGCTTTCATCTGCCTCGGGCGCCGGGGCGACGCCGGCCACCTCCGCGCCGTCCACCATCAGCGTGGTGTACGTGCCGCCGTCGTCCTGCGGATATTCCGTCACCTCGTGGCCGAACACCTGCTGGAAAAATCCGACGGCGGCCTGCGGCTCGGGCGTGAGAAGTTCGGCCCAGGCGAACGCGCCGGGCTCGTTGTACCGCCCGCTGCCCGTGTGCGTTCCGGCCTGCCAGACGCCGGTGCTGCCGCCGCCGGGCGGCTCCACGAACACCATGACGCCGGTGTCCCCCACTTCCTCGGGGCCGAAGACCACGGTTCCGCCCGCGTGGGGGGATTCCTCGGCCACGGCCTTGGCGTCATCAGCAGCGAAGTAGACGTTCCACTGCGCCGGCGTGCCTTGCTGCTGCGGAGGCTGCGGCGCGACGACTGCCACCAGATCACCGTCCACGAACGCCTGGCCGTAGCTGCGCCCGTCCGGCGTGGGCAGATCCTCGTAACGCCAGCCGAACACCGCCGCATAGAACGACTTCGCGGCCGCCACATCCGGCGTCTGGACGTCGGCCCAACACAACTCGCCTCGTGTGTATCCGTTGCGCTGAACCATGCCGCTTATCCCTTCGTTGGAGAGAAACCTTCTTCAGCCTAGACGTGAACAGGCCCGCCGGTGAAGGCGGAATCCAGAACAGCAAAAAGCCCGCCGGGCACGCCACTAACTGGCATGCCCGGCGGGCTTTGATGATTGCGACGGCACCTGGTCTTTGGAAAGAAGACTTCCAAACGGGGTGCCGGAATTGAACTACGCACACAAACGACGCACACAAGGTGCACGACGGCAGCATGCAGCTGACTGCCTTACGGCAGGTTCAGGCTGTAACGACTAACCGATCCGACGGGAGTCAACCTCGTCGTCGTCGTCTTCCAAATCGTCCGCGTACTTATCCACGTAGGCTGAATAGTCCGGTTCGACCGGTTCATTCGCGAAATGGCTCGTAGCACGACTTCCCGGGCCCGTGAGCTCACGCTGAAGGGCCGAATAGTCAGTGTTCGGGGAGTAGTACTTAATGTCCCGAGCCTGCTTGGTAGCTTTTGCCTTTTGACGGCCGCGCCCCATGGCGTGACCCCCTTTTGTACTTGGACCGGAGGTGGTCACCTTGGCTATCGGTGAGGCCCCGGAATGTTTGGTCAATTTGTCGTATCCCTAGATTACATGCTTTCGGCGGCAACTGCTCGCCACGGGCGCGTCGGCCGGGCCGGTGGAGGGCAACAACCGCCGTAATCAGGGGGTTGCACGGATTTTTTGTTCGATAGAGTCTCATGAACGACTGAAATATCCGGTCTTGGAAAGGGGTGCCGCCCCAAGTGAATGATGACAATCCAGTCCCCGGCGCCGGGCCGCGGGCCATCCCGCCGCCCCCGGCTGCCCCACCCAGAATTGCGCCGCCGCAAACCGCCCCGGAGGATATCTCGCCATATCCCGGAGCCCGGCCGGCCCCGGAGCCAAGGGCCGAACTGAGGCAGAACCTGTTCAAGGCGGCCTTCGTGGTGGCACTGCTCGGAGTGGCCGGCCTGCTCACCTGGACACTGACTTCGCTGCTGGCCACCGCAACGCTGGAGGCCGCGAAACAGCCGGGTGCCTCCAACGGGCAGGCCTCCGCCGCCGCTCCGTCCGCATCGCCGCGCCCCAAGCTCCCACTCAAGGGCGTGAGCCCGCTGGACTTCAGGGTTGGCGACTGTTTCAAGGATTTTGACCCATCAGCAACCGGCGCCACCGTGGTGGCGTGCACCACCGAGCACTCGGCGCAGCTCGTGGCAGCCCACCGCTACCCTGCCGGGGACTCCTACCCCGGCAGGGTAGCGATGAAAGCCAAGGCGCGGGAGGCTTGCCAAGCTGCGGCCCTGACCAGCAAATCCAACGCTTATGTGCTGAGCTACAGGCTTGCCTACCCCAGCAGCGACAGCTGGGGCCAAGGCGACCGCCGCGTCGACTGCTACGTCATCGCGGACGCGGGCAACATCATCAAGGCCAGCCTGCTCCCTTAGTCGCGGGCGGGCGTCCCCTAGGCGCGGGCGGGCGGCGACTAGCCCTTGCGGCGGACCGAAAGGCCGCTTCCGGCGGGAGCGCCGCCACCGGGTCCTGCCATGGCCTCGAGCCCCTCAATGGTGAGTTCGTCGACGTCGGCGGCCGTGTCCACAAGCACAGTGTCGCCGTCCGCGATTCCGCCGGCGAGGATGGCCTTGGCGAGGCGGTCGCCGATCTCGCGCTGGACCAGCCGTCGCAGCGGGCGGGCGCCGTACGCCGGGTCGAAGCCGGACATCGCCAGCCAGGCGCGGGCACTGTCGGTCACTTCGAGCGAGAGCCGCCGCTCGTAAAGCCGGCCGGACAGCTCTGCCACCTGCAGCTCCACGATCCTGGCGAGTTCGTCCACTGTCAGGGGGTCGAACAGCACCACCTCGTCCAGCCGGTTCAGGAACTCCGGCTTGAAGGACGCGTTCACCGTAGCCATCACGGCATTGCGTTTGGCCTCGGCGTCCAGGATGGGGTCCACCAGGAACTGGCTGCCCAGGTTGGACGTCAGCACCAAAATCGCGTTGCGGAAGTCCACGGTGCGGCCCTGGCCGTCGGTGAGGCGGCCGTCGTCGAGCACCTGCAGAAGGATGTCGAAGACCTCCGGGTGCGCCTTTTCAACCTCGTCGAGCAGCACTACGGAATACGGCCGACGGCGGACGGCCTCGGTCAGCTGACCGCCTTCCTCGTAGCCCACGTAGCCGGGGGGCGCCCCCACGAGCCGCGCCACGGAATGCTTCTCGCTGTACTCGGACATGTCGATCCGCACCATGGCGCGTTCGTCGTCGAACAGGAAGTCCGCGAGCGCCTTGGCCAGTTCGGTCTTGCCCACGCCGGTGGGGCCGAGGAACAGGAAGGAGCCGGTGGGGCGGTTCGGATCGCTGATGCCGGCGCGGGCGCGGCGGACGGCGTCGGACACGGCGGCCACGGCCTTGGACTGGCCGATCAGGCGCCTGCCGAGTTCCTCCTCCATGTGGAGCAGCTTCTGGCTTTCACCCTGCAGCATGCGGCCGGCGGGGATGCCGGTCCAGGCCGAGATGACCTCGGCGATGTCGTCAGCAGTGACCTGCTCCGCCACCATCTGACCGGACTTGTCCGTGACGGCGGCCTCGGCTTCTGCGGCGGCGTTCAGTTCGCGCTCCAGCGCCGGAATCTCGCCGTAGAGTACGCGCGAGGCGGTCTCGAGGTCGCCTTCACGCTGGGCCTTGTCCGCGGCGGACCGAAGCTCGTCCAACTTGGCCTTCAGGTCTCCCACGCGGTTCAGGCCTGCCTTCTCCGCCTCCCAGCGGGAGTTCAGGGCGGCGAGTTCCTCTTTCCTGTCCGCCATGTCCGCGCGCAACGCGGCAAGACGCTCCACCGAGGACGCGTCCTTCTCGTTGGCGAGGGCCAGCTCCTCCATGGTGAGCCTGTCCACCTGTCGGCGCAGCTGGTCAATTTCCTCCGGCGCGGAGTCGATCTCCATCCGCAGCCTGGAGGCGGCCTCGTCCACGAGGTCGATGGCCTTGTCCGGCAATTGGCGCCCGGAAATGTACCGGTTGGAAAGCGACGCCGCCGCCACCAGCGCGGAGTCCGCGATGGCCACCTTGTGGTGGGCCTCGTAGCGCTCCTTCAGGCCGCGGAGGATGCCGATTGTGTCATCCACGCTCGGCTCACCCACGTACACCTGCTGGAAGCGGCGCTCCAGAGCGGGGTCCTTTTCGATGTTCTCGCGGTACTCGTCAAGCGTGGTGGCACCGATCAGGCGCAGCTCGCCGCGGGCCAGCATGGGCTTGAGCATGTTGCCGGCGTCCATGGAGCTCTCGCCCGTGGCGCCGGCGCCCACCACGGTGTGGATCTCGTCGATGAACGTAACGATCTGGCCGTCCGAGTTCTTGATTTCCTCCAATACGGCCTTGAGCCGCTCCTCGAACTCGCCGCGGTACTTTGCACCGGCCACCATGGACGCGAGGTCCAGCGCGATGAGGGTCTTGCCGCGCAGGCTTTCCGGCACGTCGCCGGCCACGATCCGTTGGGCCAGGCCCTCGACGACGGCCGTCTTGCCCACGCCGGGTTCGCCGATGATCACGGGGTTGTTCTTGGTGCGCCGGCTCAGCACCTGGATGATGCGCCGTATTTCCGTATCGCGGCCGATCACCGGGTCCAGCTTCCCGGAGCGGGCCATGGCGGTCAGGTCCGTACCGAATTTTTCCAGGGCTTGGAACGTGTTTTCGGGATCAGGGCTGTTGACGGTGCGGTCCCCGCGCACCCCGGGCACCGCGGCGAGCAGCGCTTCGTGGGAGGCGCCGGCGTCGCGCAAAAGCTTTCCGACGCCGTCGCTCCCGGCCGAAAGGCCCAGCAGCAGGTGCTCGGTGGAGACAAACGAGTCCCCGAGCCTGTCCGCCTCGTTCTGCGCGGTCTGGATGGCCTGCAGGGCCGTGCGGGACAGCTGCGCCTGTTGGACGGAGCTTCCCGACGTTGCGGGCAGTTTCTTGATGGCCGTGCTGGCCTGCACGCTGACGGCATCCGCGTCCGTCCCGGTGGCGCGGAGCAGGGCGACGGCGACGCCGTCCCGCTGGTCCATCAGCGCCTTCAGCAAGTGGGCCGGCTCCACCTGGGGATTTCCGGCCGTTGACGCGTTCATGGCTGCCGCAGAGAGAGCCTCCTGGCTCTTGGTGGTGAATTTGGCGTCCAAAGAGAGCTCCTTCCGGGATGCGATGAAGTAAATTGAGTCTAATACGCTCAACTTTGCCAAAAGACGCTGAGAGGTCCAAGTTTGCCCACAGCGAACGGCCCTTTCGGGGCAGATGAACTTCGGGAAAACCATCGCCCTTGAACTGTATCCCTGCCACCGGAATCCCCCTAGGATCGACCCGTGACCAGCGATGATGGTTTCATCAGCACACTCGAGAAGAGGACCTGACATGACGAAGTTTGTTGTTCTTTACAACGCCCCGCAGTCGGCACAAGCGCAAATGGCTGAGAGCACCCCCGAGGCCGCCCAAGAAGGCATGAAGGCCTGGATGGAGTGGGCCCAGCGGGCGGGTGGCGGCATCGTGGACATGGGTAATCCGCTGGGCGCCGGCAAAGAGGTCAGCGCCACCGGAACCTCCGACACCAGCACGAACGTGGGCGGGTACGGCATCCTTCAGGCAGAGGACATGGACGGCGCCCTGGCCCTGCTCGAGGGCCACCCGCACCTGATGATGCCCGGCGCCAACATCCAGGTCTACGAGGCCCTCGACATCCCGGGCATGTAACGGAGGGAGGCGACGCGGGATGACGGGCGAAGCCTCTGCTATGGCCTAAGCTGCGCAGCCGGCGTTACTCTGGGGCCAAGCAGTTGTCGCGCTATCGCCTCGGGCTGATCCGCGTCATCAGGTGCCGTTCTGTGATGTGAGGGATCATGACTGGACCGTCCACTCCGCGGAAGCTGGCAGGACGGGTTCCGGCCGCCGTCTTGGCCTTGGCGTTGCTCCTGACCGGATGCCAGCAAGACCCGCCGCAGCCCCCGCCGTCGAGCCCGCCACCCACAACCGGCTCGCCGGGAACATCGAGCCCGCCAGCGCCTTCCCCGACCGCAACATCGCGGCCGACCGAAACACCAAGCCCCAGCGCAACGCCCACTCAGTCGGAGCCGGCAGAACCCTCTGTCCACTTCACGGCGCAAGGCGACGTGGGCCTCGGCGACGGGGCCCGGCGCGTTCTGGACACCATTGCCGGGCTCCGGCCGCAGCTGAATCTCGGACTGGGGGATTACTCCTACGAGGCCGGGCTCGAGCAGGAGTTCTGCGACATGGTCACGGGTAAACTGGGCTCCGATTTTCCCTACCAGGTCGTCACGGGAAACCACGAAAGTGATGGCCACGACGGCGACATCCAGAACATCGTCAGGTGCCTGCCCAACAAACTGCCGGGCCTCCAGGGGGACTACGGCACGCAGTGGTACGTCGATGTCCCGGAACGGAACCCCCTGGTGCGGTTCGTCATGGTGTCTCCCGGCATTGACTTCCACGACGGAAAAAACCTGGACTATTCAAGGAACAGCGAGCGCTGGCGCTGGACCGCGGCGGCCCTGGACGGAGCAGAGTCGAAGCGGATTCCCTGGACCGTGGTGGGCATGCACGCACCCTGCCTCAGCGTGGGCAAGTACGAGTGCCAGCCGGGCAAGGACTTCATGAACTTGCTGGTGGACAAGAACGTTGACCTGGTGCTGACGGGGCATGAACACACGTACCAGCGGACGCACCAGCTCCGCATCGGTGTTCCGTGTGCCAATGTCGTGCCCGACGCTTTTTCGACAGGCTGCATTGCTGATTCCGATCAAAGCATGGTCCACGGTGCCGGAACGGTTTTCGCAACTGTGGGCACGGGCGGGGTGGGCTTCTACGACGTGCACGGCGACGATTCCGAAGCCCGGTACTTTGCCGCCATGGCGGGCAGAAACCGCGATGCGGCACTGGGCACCCTGGACGTCACCGCCACGGCAGGCCGGCTCTCCGCCAGGTTCGTCCCCGCCGAAGGCTACAGCTTCACAGACGACTTCACCATTGAACGGAAGTAGTTCTTACCACTCCCCCTCAGCCGCGTTTCCAGACGGCCACCCAGTCCACGGATACGTGTCCCGCCGTCTCGGGCTCCGGGCATCCCCGCAGGCAGGACTCAGTCTGAAGGATGTAGTGCATGGGGGTCGTCGGCGTGCTCTCCGTTCCTGCTCCGAGTGAGCGGCCGTCGAGGAAAAACTCGACCTTGCCCGGGCTCCACTCCATCGTGGCGACGTGCCACGTCTCGAACGTTGCCCGGGAGTCGAACAGGTCTTGGTCCTGCGGGTCTTTGCCCATTTTGTGCACGGCACCGTAGAACGTCTTGGAAAGGTCGCCTTCAGGGAAATCGACCTCGCCGTCCCGCGGCCACGCCCCGCTGTCCGGCCACAGGAGCCACGCTGTCTTGAAGCCCGGCAGGGAATCGGCCTTGAAGCGGACCGAATACCTTCCGTAGAGCAGGCTGTTGGCCCGGTGCGGGTTCGAACTGTCATTCGGGATCTTGGGTGTGGGCGCGGCGCCCATGGAGACGCCGTCCTCGGAATGGAGGTACCAGTCCAGGGTCCCGTCCTTCACGCTCAGCACCTTGGACGGGTAGTAGCCCGATTTCGTTCCCGTCTGTCCCGCCGTGTCAGGGGTCCCGTCCTTGTATCCCTCGCTCCACATCTGGCCGTACGCATCGCCCGGGAAACTGCCCACGGGAACGTTGCCCTTGTCGAAGTCCTCGAGGAACACCTGTTTCCAGCCGGGCAGGTCACCCACCGGCAGTTTGCTGATGAGGGGGTCGACAGGGGGCAGCTCCCCGAGCGGTAACCGCCGGGCTTCGTTGGCCACGGATCCGCATCCGGCGAGCATCACCATCGCGGCGAGCGTGGCCAGGCTCCGGAGGCCGTAACGGCGCCGCCGGCCCCGGCGCGGACGGATGCTCCACTGGGCTGAGAAAAACATGCGGCAAGTCTGGCACCACGAACTTCACGCTTCCTAGGATTTAGCGACCCCCAAAACTGGGGGTTGCGCCGATCCCGGCGTTCATCGACCCCCAAAAGTGGGGTGACCCCAAGGAACCCCAAGGTTTTCCCAAGTTGATAAATAAAACATAAACGAGGGGGAGTGCACGCAAGTTGCCTCCGACGCAGCAGCAAACGCTTTGGTCTACTTCCCGGGAGACCGGGAAGGCTGCTGCGGGTTGGCAAAGGCATACAACTCCATTGAGTGGTGAGGCTAGTGACCATCCCTGTTCTTGTTTCCAGTCTGCGCGCAGACTTACCTGCTCCATCGCCCTTGGCTTCGGTCAGCGTGGTTATCCCCACCCTGAATGAGGCCAAGAATCTTCCTTGGGTCCTTCGACGAATGCCCTCCTATGTAGACGAAGTGGTGATCGTCGACGGCCGTTCCCTGGATAGCACAGTAGACGTCGCCCGCGCCCTCCGCCTCGACGTCGTGGTGGTTTCCGAACCGCAGGCCGGCAAGGGCTTCGCGGTGCGGGCCGGCCTGGCCGCAGCCTCCGGCGACATCATCGTCATGCTCGATGCAGACGGGAGCATGGACCCCCAGGAGATCGGCTGGTTCGTTTCCCCGCTTCAGCACGAATTCGACTTCGTCAAGGGTTCCCGCTACGTCACGGGCGGAGGTTCCGAGGACATCACGTTGCTTCGCAGCACCGGCAACCGGGCGTTGACCGGCCTGGCCAACCTCGTGCTCCACAGCGATTTCTCGGATCTCTGCTACGGCTACATCGCGATGCGCCGTGAGTGCCTGCAGATCCTGGAGCTCCAGTCTGAGGGCTTCGAGATTGAGACGGAACTGATTGTCCGCGCCTCCAGGGCCGGGCTGCGGATCGCAGAGGTCCCCAGCAACGAGCTCAACCGCATCTCCGGCAACTCGAACCTCCACACTTTTCGCGACGGCTGGCGCGTCCTCCGGACCCTTGCCCGCGAGTGCGTCGGGTGGGAGGCGCCCACGGCTGGCGCCCGGCCGGAGGCACTCAGGCGCGTGAAGTACAAGTACCCAAGCATTTCCCTTCCTCACATTCCAACCGATCCCCAGACTGTCCTGGGCCTCATGGCGGGCGACTAACATGCATCATACTGAGGGCTTGCCGGCGGTTTCCGTCGTGATCTGCTCCTACACGGAGGATCGCTGGGACCTGCTGATGTCAGCCGTTGAGTCTGTCCGGGGCCAGTCGGTTCCGCCGGAGCAGACGATTGTGGTTGTCGACTACAACATGGACCTCTACAAGAGGCTCATTTTCACGGTGTCGGACGTCGTGATCCTGGAAAACACCGGCCCAAAGGGCCTGTCCGGGGCACGCAACACGGGCGCCGCCGCCGCCACCGCCGGCATCGTTGCCTTCCTGGACGACGACGCCCAGGCGGCACCGGACTGGCTGGAACGCCTGACGGCGCTCTACGACGACCACGATGTCCTGGCGGTGGGCGGACGAGCCGTTCCCGTGTGGGAAAAGGGGCGTCCGGGCTATTTCGCGGAGGAGCTCGACTGGATCGTCGGCTGCACCCACCGGGGGATGCCAAGGGTGGCCGCGGAAGTGCGCAACGTGATCGGCGCGAACATGTCATTCCGCTCCGAGGTACTGGACGTCGTGGGTGGCTTCAACACCTCCCTGGGCCGACAAAATTCCTTGCCGCTCGGCTGCGAGGAAACGGAGATCTGCATCAGGGCGGTCATCGGCACGCCGGGCGCCCGTGTGGTGTACGAACCCGCTGCCCTCGTGCATCACTTCGTTCCCGCCCAGCGCGGCACCTTGAACTACATGCTGCGGCGCGCCTGGTCCGAGGGCATTTCCAAGGCACAGGTCAGCAAGATTGTCGGGCACAAGCGGGCACTCGGACCGGAACGGCGCTACGTCCGGCAGATTCTGCCCCGTGCGGTGTTCGTCGGCATCAGGGATCGGGTCCAGGGCAAGGATCCGGCGGGCCTGGGCCGCGCCATGACCATCATCGCCGTACTGGCCGTCACCACCTGCGGGTACGTCCGCGGGCGGCGCCTGCCAGCAGCCCCCATAGACGCGGAATCGAAGCAAAACGGAGCACGACCCAGCTGGAGGGAAGTCAATTGATTTGCATTAATCCAAAACACAGCCACGCCTTAACCGCCACGCCAGCCGGAAGCGCAGATCATGAGCCAGTCTGAGCGCAGCGTAACGAAGGAATCGGGTGCGCCCGCAGGCGCCAGCTTTGATGTCCACGGTCTCGTGGGTATCGACGTGGCCCCCGGCACTCCCGGCGAATCGCAATTGCGGGACATGCTTGGCCCGTTTCTCGGCGGATCCCACGCGCCACTCCGCCTGCATGTCAGCGGAGAGATGACGGCGGTGACAGACCAGTCGCACGCCGAGGATGCCTACCGCTTCACGGCAGACTCGCTCTACCTTCCCGCGGACCGAGTACAGATCATCGAAACCCGTGACGGCTATGCCGTTCAGGGCAACGGCGAGCTGCTGACGGCTGTCATCCCGCTGCTCGACGCCCTCTGCATCAGGGAGAACGCCGCGATGATTCATGCGGCCGTGGTGGACTACCGCGGTTCCGGAGTTCTGCTTCCTGCGTGGGGCGGTGTGGGCAAGACCAGCACGGTGGCCAAGCTGGTGGCCAAACCCGGGGTGCGCTTCATGGCCGATGACTGGGCCTTCCTGGGTTCCGACGGCATGCTCATGGGGTACGCGAAACCGATGTTCCTCAAGCCCCACCACAAGACCATCTACCCGGACATGTTCAGTGGTGCCCGCAAGCCGCTGGCGCCGGGCTGGCTCACCAATTCAGTGGCCCGGCTTGCCACCGCGGTGCACCCGGTGATCGTGAGATATCCAAAGACGGCGGCCTTCACCCGCCGCTGGTCCCCTGAACACAGGATGGTGCATCCCGAGGAGGTTTTCGGCCCGGGCCGCATCTCATCGGGGGCGCTTACCAGGCTGGCGATCTTCCTTGAACGCTTCGACGGTTCCGATGCGCGGTTGGAAACACGCAGCACCGAATGGATGACGTCGCGCATCGTGGGGAACTTCCATTCTGAGCTGCCCATGGTTTCGCGGCGGCTCGTGGAGGCTTTGGGCGCTACCGGCCTCGTTCCTCTGGAGGAGTACTTCGCCCACAAGGCAGCAGTGGTGCGGCAAGCCCTCGACGGCGTCCCGTGTTCCCTGCTACGGATCCCCGCCTCGTGGTCCGCGGACCGGACCTCCGATTACGTTGCGAACCTGATCAGCTCAAAGCTGGAGGAGTGAGATGAGGCGCCACGTCAGCGATCTTGAAGTATCGGTGGTGGTTCCCGCGCGCAACGCCGCCCAGTGGCTGGCGGAATGCCTGGAATCCATCCGCAGCGAAAAGCCGCGCGAGATCATCGTGGTGGATGGCTGTTCTACGGATGACACGGCCGAGATCGCACGATCGTTCGGAGCGAGAGTCATTTCCGACGAGGGCCGCGGGCTGCCCGCGGCCCGGATGCTCGGCGTCGAGAACGCCTGCTGCGATGCCGTGGCGCTCATCGACGCCGACGTGGTTCTTCCGCCCGGTTCCCTGGGCGGCCTGCTGGACGAGTTCAAGGCCGGCGGCTACGACGGGCTCCAGTTCGGCCTCGCCAGCGAATCCGACGGTCCCGGATATTGGGGGGCGGCCCTGGCCTGGCACCACAACCACAGCCGGGTCCGGTCGTGGTTCGGAGTCTGCGCCACCCTGATGCGCCGGAAAGTACTGATGTCGGTTGCCTTCGACGACACCTTCCGCTCGGGCGAGGACATCGAGCTGAGGATACGGCTGGAGGAAGCCGGCTACCGGCTGGGCGTCTCCAGCACCACGGTAGTGCGGCACCGCTTCATCGACACGTTCGACTGCGCCCGTGACCAGTGGCTCCAGGACGGCGCCGGCCTGGCACGGACCATCCGCAAGCACCCGGCCCGCGCCGGCTGGCTTGTGGCCCTGCCGCTGCTGGCAACGGTCCGCGGGGTTGGCCTGTCGCTCCTGCACGCGCCGCGCTTCCTGCCGTATTGGGCCGGTTTCCTCCTGTACAACTACCGCTCGATGTTCGGCGAAATCCTCCGCCCGCCAGGCGCCGGCCTCTCCGTCGGCGGAAATGCCGCGTGGCTGACCGCAGCGCGGGTGGCACCGATGGTCACGGGGTTCCTGTTCTGGGCGCTCGCGGCGCTTGCGATGCCGCCGGCGGAAATCGGGATGGGCTCCGCCGTGGTTGCCGCGGCCCTGCTGACCGTGCAGCTCGGGATGCTCGGCGTCGGGCCGGCCACGCTCACCCTTCTTCCGGCACAGTCCGACGGCGGACGCCGCCTGATCGCGAGCAGCCTGCTGACAGTGGGGGTCGCGTCGGTGGTTGTTGCCGGCGCAGTGGCCGCAGTGACGCACGCGCTCGGCGCGGGCGTTGGTGAAGCCTGGAACGACCCCGCAGTCACCATCATTTTCATGGCAACCGCGCTTTTCGCGGCCTCCGCCTATCAGCTGGACCACGTGGGAGTGGCGCAGGAGCGCGCCGACCGCACCCTGGTCCGGAGTCTGGCCCAGAGCCTGGTCCAGCTGGCGTTCCTTGGAATTTCCCTGGCGGCAGGCGCCCGCGAGCTGACGGTTGTGGTGGGAGCGGTGGCGGCCGGTGCCCTGGCCAGCGTGCTCGTAGGACTGCGCCAGCTCCGCCAGGCCAGCACCTCCCCGGACTGGAAAGGCGGGTTCCGGTTTGGCCCCGCCGTGAAGCTGCTGAAGCCGGGGCTTCCGAACCACGCACTGATGCTCGCGGACCGCGCACCCGGTTACCTGCTGCCGCTGATCGTCGCTGCCACGCTCGGAACCTCGGCGACAGCGTCCTGGTACATCGTGTGGATGATGGCGTCGGCGGTCTTCTTTGTGCCGCAGTCCGCCGGGTTCTCGCTTCAGACCGCCCTGGCGGGCGACCGGTCGAAACCTGGCCTCGTGTCCTCGGCTCTCAGAAGCAGCCTCGCCCTCACACTGGCAGCCGGAGCCATCCTGCTCCTGGCCGGCCCCTACCTCCTCGGTTTTCTGGGCGCGCAGTACGCGGCCGCCTGGACACTGCTGCCAGTCCTGGTGCCAGCCCTGCTTCTGAGCTGCATCACTCAGGTCTACTTCGGCCTGTGCCGCGCGCAGGGCCGTCTCGTCGAAGCCACGGCAGTAGCCGTTCTGGCCGCCGTGCTGGTGGTGGCACCCGCCGCCGTTGTGGCCCAGCAATATGGCCTCACCGGCGTATCCGCGCTCTGGTCCGCGGCCCAGGCGGCCGCAGCGCTGATCGCCCTCTGGCGCCTGAGGAATCTCACCTCGGCCACGCCCGCCGCTGAACCGGCCCAGGTTCCGTCAGCGGCACTCAACCAGCCGACTGGAATCGAGCAACCATGACACCCGAACCCACGCCGACCGCCCCTCCGGCACCCGCGCCCCACCGGCACGCCGAAACGAAGCATGGCGGCACCAAACATGGCGACGCAAAACACAGCGAAATCAAGCATGCCGAAACCAAGCACAGCAGTGCCAAGCACGGCGGCACGGTTCCACCCGCCGTCGTCCATCATGAGCCGTCACCGCCCTGGAAGTTGGCAGCGCTGGCAGCCTTGGCCGCGACTGCCCTTGCCCTCGGCATCTGGAGCCTGCTGAACGTCGATCCGGAGCGGATTGGCGGGACCGGGCTCATTGAGGCGTTGCCGCCGGCCTTCTTCGTGGCCCTGGCCCTCAGCCTGACGGGCTTTGTGGCCACCCTGAATCTGCGGCGGCACACGCCGGCGCTTCTGGCCGGGCAGGTCCTGGTCATGGTGGTCATCCTGCATTCCGCCGACCCCATCATCCATGGCCTGCCGCGGCTCGAGGCCAGCTACCGCCACCTGGGCATTGCAGACCACATCGCAAAGTCCGGGCAGCTGGATCCGAACCTCGACGCCTACTTCAACTGGCCGGGCTTCTTCGACTTCCTAGGGCTGGTCTCCGGAGCAACCGGTGTCAAGGACCTGATCGGCGTCGCCACCTGGGCCCCCCTGGGAATCAACCTGCTGCTGCTGGCGCCCCTGCTGGCCCTGGCAACAAGGATCACCTCCCAGCCCCGGCAGGCCTGGGCCGGCGTCTGGATCTTTTTCCTCACCAGCTGGGTGGGGCAGGACTACCTGTCCCCGCAGGCCTACGCCTTCCTGCTGCTCGTCACGCTGCTTGCCTGTGTGCTGAGTGCGTTCAGCGGCTGGGCGTGGCCCACCGGCACCAACAGGTTCACCGCATCGCTGGCGCGCGGCGTATCGAAGCTTGACCCGACCGTTCCGCACCAGGGCATGGCGAGTCCTCCCCCGGCCGACGCAGCCGTGCTGGTAGTGGTGTGCGCGGGCTTCCTCGTCGCCATGACCGCTTCGCACCAGCTCACGCCGTTCGCGGTCATCCCGATCCTGGCGGTCTTCCTCCTGAGCGGCCGGCTCCGACTGCCTTTCCTTCCCCTCCTCGCGGTCGCACTGCCGCTGGCCTGGCTGGTGTTCGTGGCCTCGGCTTACTTCGAAGGCCACCTGAGCCAGCTCTTCGGATCGTTCGGTGACGTCCAGGCCAACACGCTCGGTGCCGTCACCCAGCGCGTCTCCGGCAGCGATTCCCATGTGCTGGTGGTCTACATTCGCCTTGCCGAGGTGGCATTTGTGTGGATTCTGGCCGCACTGGGCGCCTTCATGGCCCACCGGCGGCGGACAGCCTGGCTCACGGCGGCGCTCGGGGCTGTGGCGCCGCTGGCGCTGATTCCCGGCCAGCCCTACGGCGGCGAACTGCTTCTCCGCCTGTACATGTTCAGCCTGCCGTTCGCGGCCTGCCTGGCGGTCCTCACCCTCATCCCGGACCGGAACGGCACCCCGGGCTGGCGCAGGGCGCTCGCCCTGCTGCTCCTCGGCTCGGTCCTTGCCACGGCCACAGTGGTTACCCGCTATGGCAATGACAGCATGGAAAAATTCACCCAGGACGAAGTTTCCCTCGTCAACCGCCTCTACGCCACGGCACCGAACGGCTCAATCCTGATCGAGGCCATACGAAATACTCCGTGGCAGTTCCAAAAATACGCCGAGTATGACTACCGGGCACTCCTCGCGGCCCAGCCAAGGACCAATCCGGATCCTCTGACCTGCGATGCGAGCAACAGAATCGCCCAACGGTCGGGCGCCTACCTGATCGTCACAACCAGCCAAAAACGCGCCGCGGATCTTCTCGGCACCACTCCCCCCGGCGATCTCGACCACTTCATTGCGACGTGCGGCACCAGCCCCGGCTGGTCGAAAGTCTTCGAAAACGCCGGCGGCGTGGTCTTCCACATCAAAGGAGCAGGCAATGGCATTTGATCAAAAATACGCAAGCTACGCTGTGGCCGCCGTGGCCGTGGCCGCGATACCCCTCTCATTCGTCGGCCCCGAAGGACTCCGGCTGGTGGTGATCGGCCTGTTCCTGCTCGCGGGACCGGGAACAGCCCTGGTCATGCTTCTGCGGTTCGGATCCCCGGACCAGGTGGAGAAGCACAGTACTCTCCCGCTGGCCATAGCAATCGCGGTCGCGTCCAGCCTGGCGCTTTCCACCATTGTGGCCACCGCCATGGTCTTTGCGCGGATGTGGTCCCCGCCTGTGGCCGTGCTCCTGCTGTCACTCATCACCCTTGGCCTCCTGGCGCTCGGCGCCAAGCGGTCCCGTGAAGCCCTGGTAGGTGCATAATGCTCATCTTCCTGACGGGATTTGCCACCGTCGTGACCCTGGTCACGTGCGACGTCCTCCGCATCAGGCGGCCGGACACACCGCTTCCGAAAGCCGCAATCTACACTGCTGCAGCTCTCCTTTCCCTGATCTGCGTTTCGCTCGTGGCACGGCTTATCCAGCTGTTTTAAAGCATTTCGCACCCGGCGCGGCCTAACTAGCTGCAGGGCCGGGACCGCCGTAGGGGACCGGTAATCCAAGACCCGAACAAGATAGTGAGGACACAGAAATGAGCAAGCTTAAGAAACTCGGCACCATTGGCAGCCTCGGGGTGATCATTACCGGCGGGTTGGTCTTCGGTTCCGCGCAGGCGGCCAGCGCGGTCACCTGCCGCACGCCACAGACCACTCCAACCAGCAGCACGATCACCGGAACGACGGTCGCAGCCACCAGCTTCGAAGGATCCCTCTCGCCGTTCCTTCCGAGCACGGCGGGGACGGGCACAGCCGCCGTCAGCAGCACCACGGACCATGTCGGCCTGTGTTCGGCCAAACTGCACGTGACGGCAGATTCCGGGTCCGTCGCATTGATGTCTTTGCCTCTGGCAGCCGGGACCAAGACAGCCGGCGTGGACGGCTGGTTCAATGTGACCACCGCCGGGCTCGCCGGAAACGACGTCCCCTACATCCGGTTCTTCTCGGGCGGCACGCGGATTGCGGATATCTACCGCTACAACAGCAACGGGCAGCTCTGGCTCCGCGTGACGGGCCCCAGCGGGACGTTTACTTACACGAAACTGAAGTCCTCCACCATTCCGCTGAACACCTGGCACCGGGCCACGATGCAGGTCAGGGCCAACGGCAGCACCTCCACGATCAAGGTGTGGTTCGACGGTCTCCAGGAATTCTCCAGCACCGCACAGAACCTGGGCGCCTCGAGTGTGAGCGCCGTGCAGCTCGGAGCCGAACACTCCCGCCAGATGGGAGATGAATACATCGACGACGTCGTGGTCAAGCGGTCCAGCTCATAGCGCCGGCCCGACCGACCCGGACGTGCAGTACGAAGCGTCCTTCCGCGCACATTCGTCCTTCCGCGCACATTCCAGAACGGCAGGCGGCTACCGGCCGCCTGCCGGGATCACCGGGGCCCTTGGGCGCGGGATCCCGATGGCCCCGGGGACTAGACTTCCTCCATGGCCGTTTACCTGGATCCGCCTCTCTGGCCTGCGCACGGAACACACTTCTCGCACCTGATCTCGGACTCCTCGCTGGCGGAACTGCACGCCTTCGCCGCAGCGGCGGAGATCCCTGAACGGGCCTTCGACGGCGACCATTACGACGTGCCCGAGCGGCGCTTCGACGACCTGGTGGTGGCAGGCGCCATTCCCGTGGAGGCACGGGTCCTGGTCCGGAAACTCATTGCGAGCGGACTCAGGATCCCCGCCCGCGAGCGCAACAAATCCCTGAAAGTTCCGCTGCTGAACCGCTGGAACGCGGTGATGCCGGGCCACGACGCCCTCTTCCTGGACCTTCTGGACCGCTGGAGCGAAAGCCACCGCCGCTACCACGGCTGTACCCATCTGCTTGCGGTTCTTGAGGCCCTGGACCTGCTCACCGGACCCGCAGAACCGCCTCGCACAGTGCTCCTCGCAGCTTGGTTCCACGACGCCGTCTACCAAGGCATCGCCGGCCAGGACGAGGAGGAGTCGGCCCGGCTCGCCGAAGTCAGGCTTGCCGAAGCAGGCCTGCCCGCGGATGACGTCGCCGAGGTGGCGCGGCTGGTCCGCCTCACCTCCGACCACCGGCCGGCATCCGGGGACGACGGCGGCGCCCTCCTCTGCGATGCGGACCTGTCCGTTCTCGGCGGCGAACCCGAGTCCTACGCCCGCTATGTAGCCGCCGTCCGGGAAGACTACGCGCACATTGGCGACGCTGACTTCGCGGCCGGCAGGACCGCCGTCGTCCGCCAGCTGCTCGCGCTAGATCCGCTGTTCCACACCGACCGCGCCCGCACGCTGTGGCTGGACGCCGCCCGGCGGAACCTCCGGGGCGAGCTCGACACGGCAGGCCGCTGAGCGCAGGCTGCGTGGCGGACTGTGGGCGGTTAGCCGGCAGTCCTGACGTGGCTTGCCAGGCGGTCGAACGCCTCGCCCCAGCCGGCGCCGTGCCCGTCCCGGCTTTCCACTGATTCGAAGGGGCCCTGCGTGAAGGTCATCCGGGTGCCGCCGGGCTCTTCCTCGAGTTCGACGGCCACTTCCGTTTCGTAGCCCCGGGTGCCGTCCTCGTTGTCCCAGGCATAGGTGAATTCGAAGGCGGCAGGCGGGTCGATCCGTGTGTGGATGCCGCTCCACCACAACTTCTCGCCGGTCTCGTCCTTGATCATGCAGGCCCGGTAGCGGCCGCCTACTTCGAAGTCCGTCTCGATGGTCTCCCGCGGCGTGTGGAATCCGTGCGGCCCCCACCAAGAGGGTGCCTGGTCAGGATCGGTCAGGGCGGACCATACCCGCCTGGCCGGGGCCTCGAAGTGGCGGGTGATCACCAGCATCGGTTCCTCGGTGGGCGTGCTTTTCGTTGTGGTGGCTTGGGCTTCAGACATATGGCTCTTCCTCACTTTCCGTGGGGCTGCATGGACTGTTGAATCAGCGGTAGCTGCTGACGAAGGGCGTGTTGGTGGGCACGATCTGCTTGCCCAGCGGCATGAGGGAGACCGGGATGAGCTTGAGGTTGGCGATGGCCAGCGGGATTCCGATGATGGTGACGGCCATGGCGAACGCCGTCACCACATGCCCGATGGCGATCCAGATGCCCGCTACGAGCAGCCAGATTACGTTTCCCAGCAGGGCGAACACACCGTTTCCTCCCGGCTTGTCCACCACCATGCGGCCGAACGGCCAGAGAGTGTACGAGGCGATCCGGAACGACGCGATGCCCCACGGGATGGTGACGATCAGGAGGCAGCAGACCACGCCGGCAAGGAAGTAGCCAATCGACAGCCAGAGGCCGCCGAACACCAGCCAGATGATGTTGAGAAGTGTCTTCATCAGTCCATTCTGCCCCTCGAAGAGCTGTTGGAGCCTCGGGGTCCGCCCTGATTTAACCCTGAACTGACCGATCTTGAACGCAGCCTGGAGCCCACGCAGTTGTCAGGCTTTCGCGGCAGTCACGAACGCGCGGATTTTCGCCAGGTCCTTGACGCCCCGGGACTTCTCGACGCCGGAGGAGACGTCCACGCCCCACGCCCCCGCCGCTTGGGCGGCTTCTGCGACGTTTGCAGGGTTCAGCCCGCCGGCGAGGAGCCAGCTCCGGCCTTCGAGGCCCTTGGTGCGCATGGAGCCGTAGTCCCAGCTTTCGCCCGATCCGGGGACGGCGGCATCGACCAGGAGCAGCTCCTCGCCCCAGCTCCCGAACGCGTCCGGGGCGTCATCCATGGTGACTGCCCGGATGACCTTCATCCCGGCGTCATGCGCTGTCTTTACGTCCTCGGGAGTGCGGCGGCCGTGAAGCTGGATCCATTCCAGGCCGGCCGCGCGCGCTATGGCCACGGCGTCGCCGGCCGGTTCGTGTCGGAAAACGCCGATGGCGGCGACGCCTTCGGGAACGCTGCGGAGCAGCTGCGTGACCTGCGCCGGGGAGACAACCCTGGGGCTGGCGGTCAGTACGAAGCCCACCGCATCCGCTCCGGCCTCCACTGCCTCCCGGATCGATTCAGGCGTACTCAACCCGCACACTTTGACGAACATTCACCGGCTCCTTTGGTTGATGTGTCCCCCAGTTGCGTGGTTTCACAGCGCTGACTTTACGCGGGCCACGACCCGCGGGCAACGAAAGACCCGGCAACGGCCAGCCGGTTGGCTGCCGCGCCGGACGCCGCCCCGGCTAGGCTGGGCGGATGGAGATCATTCGCTTCGCAGACCTCAGACCGCAACCGTGGCGCAACGGCGGCGGGGTGACCCGGGAGCTGGCCAGCCATCCCCTGGCCGCCTCTGCACAGGACGGCGCCTGGGACTGGCGAGTCAGCATCGCCGACGTCGCCGAAGCCGGCGATTTCTCGTCCTTCCCCGGCATGGAGCGCGTCCTGACGGTCATCGACGGTGAGCTCCTGCTGCTGACCGTCGACGGCGGCGAACATCCGCTCGAGAAATACCGGCCCTTCCGCTTCTCCGGCGAAGCGGCGGCCTCCGGCGCGTTGCCCACGGGTGACATCCGCGACCTTAACGTCATCGCCCGGACTGGCGCTTTCAAGGGATACACGTCAATTGTGGAGCTCTCCAAGAAGCGGGCACATCCAGTATTTGAGGGGCAGCTTGGCATCCTGCTCCAAGGCCAGGCGACGGTCAGTCCCGGCACGGAACCGGACGATGCTGGCCCGGAAGCCGGTTCGGGTGACGCGGAACCGCTCGGCCGCTACGACGCCGTGGTCGGTTCAGACGCGCGGACGCCTGAAATCCTGGGACGCGGGTTCCTGGCCGTGGTGTCCATCGATGCCGTGTCCCCCGACGCCGCGTCCACTGACGCCGGATCCCGCGGCTCAGCGTCCACCGGCCCGGTCGTAGGCTAGCCACCCGCCCCGCTTGGTCAATCAACCCCGCTGGTCAATCAACCCCGCTGGTCAATCAACCCAGCTAGCCAATCAACCCAGCTGGCCACCCGCCGTCGTGCGTTGCTAGGCTGAAACACAAGGTCCCGTTCGGCGGACCTCCGGACGACGGTTCAGTACCCGGCACGCGACAAGACTGGCCAAAGGATCTGTCATGTCGTGGTTCATCCTCATTTTCTCCGGTGCCCTTGAGGCGGTGTGGGCGGCGGCGCTGCACCGCACCTTCCAGTCTTCGGGCCGGCGCCGGATCGCCCCCGCAGCCCTTTTCCTCGCCTCGGTCCTGGCCAGCACGGGCGGCCTCGCCATCGCGATGCAGTCCATTCCCACCGGCACCGCCTACGCGGTGTGGGTCGGCGTGGGCGTCGTGCTGACGTCCGCTTACGCGATTGTCACCAGGGTTGAACGGCCGACGGCGGCCCGGCTGCTGCTGCTCGGCGGGATCGCCGCCTGCGTGGTTGGCCTGAAGGTGGTGGCGTGATGACCTCGAAACCTGGCACTGCCTGGCTCATCCTGCTGGCCTCCGCCGTCCTTGAGGCGGTCTGGGCGACGGCGCTGGGGCTGTCCGAAGGTTTTACCCGGCCGGTGCCTTCGCTCGTGTTTGCCGCGGCGGCGACGCTCAGCATGCTGGGTCTCGGCCTGGCGGTGAAACGCATCCCGCTCGGCACGGCCTACGCCGTCTGGGTGGGGATCGGCGCGGCGCTGACGGTCGGCTGGGCCATGGCCACCGGCGTCGAGCCTGTCAGCGTGCTCAAGATGCTGTTCATCGCCGGGATCGTCGGTTGTGCCGCGGGACTGAAGCTGCTGCCTCCGGCGCCGTCAAGCACCGGCGCTGAACCTCCCCACCTTTGAGCGGCCCTCCCGGCGCGTCCTGGAACGGGCTGCCGGAATACCTGCCCGGCCGCCTTGGTTCTTGGCTGGGACAGCACTTTCCTGGAGACGGAGATTGAGATGACGAACAACCTGGCAGCATTGGTGCACCTGGGCGACGGCCTCCATGTCAGCCCCCTGGGTTTCGGCGGCATGGCGCTCACCCCCGTGTACGGCGAGGTGGACCCGGCCGAAGCCCTCCGGACCCTGCACCATGCGGTGGACGCAGGCATCAGCTTCATCGACACCGCCGATATTTACGGCGGCGGAAACAACGAAGAGCTGATCGCGCAGCTGCTCCGTGACCGCCGCGGTGAGGTCCAGTTGGCCACCAAATTCGGCCTCGTGGGCTCACCGACCACTGGCTACAGCGACATCCGCGGGGATGCCGCCTACGTCAAGGCAGCCGTGGACCGCAGCCTGCAGCGGCTTGGCACGGACGTCATCGACCTCTACTACATGCACCGCCGCGACGTCCGGGTTCCGATCTCTGAAACCGTGGGCGCCATGGCGGAGCTGGTGGAGCAGGGGAAGGTCCGGCACCTGGGCCTGTCGGAAGTAACAGCCGATGAACTCCGGGAGGCCAGCACCATCCACCCCATCGCCGCCGTCCAGAGCGAATGGTCCATCTGGAGCCGGGATGTGGAACGCAACGTGGTTCCGGCAGCGGCCGACCTTGGCGTGGGCTTCGTGCCGTATTCGCCGCTGGGAAGGGGATTCCTCACCGGAACCGTTGACGCCTCGCAGCTGGGTGACAATGACTTCCGGCGCAAGATCCCGCGCTTCGCCGAAGGTGCGCTGGACGCCAACCAGCAAGTCGTGGCGGCAGTGCAGTCCGTAGCGTCGGAGCTGGCGTCCTCGCCGGCTCAGGTTTCGCTGGCCTGGCTGCTCGCCCACGGCACGCGCCTTGGCCTGCCGGTCGTCCCGATCCCCGGCACGCGCAAAGCGCGCCGCATCGACGAAAACCTGGGCGCCCTTGCTTTGGAGCTGACCCCGACGCAATTGGAGACGCTCGACGCAGCCGCGGACGCCGTCGTCGGCTCCCGGTCCGCTGATCCGCAGTGGGTGTCCCAGGGCCGCGAGTAGGCGGCGCACCGGCGGCAGACGCAGAAACGCCGCCCCTCCGCATTCCGATAGTGGAATCCGCGGAGGGCGCGGCGGCCCTGCAAGAGCGTCAGCGCTCAACCTTCGTAGACTGAAGCGCATGGACACGCTCATTCATTCACTCCGGGACATCACCATCCGCCGCATTTCTGTCAGCGAGATGGACAACAACGTGTATCTGCTCACCGCCAAGGAGTCCGGCGCGCAGCTGTTGATCGACGCCGCGGATGACCTGCCCGCAATCCAGGGCCTGCTCGCAGACGCTGCAGCGGATACAGCGGCAACGCCCAAACTGGCACTGATTGCCACCACGCACCAGCACTGGGACCATGTCCGTGCGCTTCCGGAGCTCGTGGCTGCGACCGGCGCCAAGACGGCGGCCGGCACGGATGACGCCCCTGAACTGCCGGTGCCGGTGGATGTGCTGCTGGACCACGGGGACGTCGGCAACTTCGACGGCTTCGACGTGACGGCAGTGCACCTGCGCGGGCACACACCCGGCTCGGTGGCACTGGTGTACCAGGACCCGGAGGGCCCGGCCCACATCTTTTCGGGCGATTCACTGTTCCCGGGCGGCGTGGGCAACACCCAGAAGGATGCCGAACGGTTCAACCAACTCATCACCGATGTGAGCGAGCGGCTGTTCGATGCCTACCCGGACGACACCATAGTGCACCCGGGCCACGGCAAGCCCACTTCCCTCGGCGCGGAGCGTCCGCATCTTGAGGAGTGGCGTGCCCGCGGCTGGTGAGGCCTGAAACCTCATCGAGTGCTCCAGAACTGCCGTTATGAACCCTCTAAACGGCAGTTACGGAGCACTCGATGGTGGTTGTGCGGGTTTTTAGCGGCTGCGGCGTTCGTTGGAAGCCGGAGCCGAGGCGCGGCGGGGGCCGCTGCGTGCCGGACGGCCTTCGCCGGAACGGCCGTTGCCGCCGCCTGCGTAGGATCCACCCGAGGTGCCGCCGGTGTTGGAGGACCAGACAGCCTTGTTGCCGCCGGTGTTACCGCCGGCAGCGCGCTGGCCGCCGGTGTTGCCGCCGCCGGTACGGGCGCCGGTGCCGGCAGAGGCTCCCGCGGCACGCTGGCCTGTTGCCGGGCGTCCGCTGCGCTGGCCGCCGGTCGCCGGGCGGCCGGTGCCGCCACGGGGAGCGTCGCTGCGGGTTATGCGGGATTCGGAACGTCCATCCGAACCGCGGCCAGCCGACGGACGGCCACCAGCTGCTGGAACGTCGTTGCGGTGCGTGGACGCCGTGCCACGGCCACGTGCGTTGCGGCGTGCAGCTGCTGCTGCCTGGGCCCGGTCTTCGTTTTGCTCGATGACGCGGTCTGCGGCGTTCCGCGCGGCAGCCTGGCCTTCGTAGGCCGCGGCACGGCGCTCGGCGCGGGGAAGATCGGTGCGGGGAGCCTCGGCGGAAACACGTCCGCGTCCGCCGCGACCGCCCCGGCCACCCGTGGTGGGTGCAGCCTGGCGGCGTGCGCGCTTGCGCTCGGCGTTGGCACCGGTGGAGGTGCCGCCGCCGTGCTGTGCCGCCTTCGCGGCGAGCAGTGCGGCGCGGGTGCGCGGATCGATCTTGTCGGCCATTTCGCCCACCAGTTCTGCAACCAGCGGCGAGTTGGCGGTGACGCGCTCGAAGTTGACCTCGACGCCGGCAGCCTTCATCAGCTTTTTGACGTCCGACTGCTGCTCCGGGAGCGTCAGCGTGACCACGGTGCCGTCCGAACCGGCGCGTGCCGTGCGGCCCGAGCGGTGCAGGTAAGCCTTGTGCTCGGTGGGCGGGTCAACGTGGATGACCAGTTCGACGTCGTCCACGTGGACACCGCGGGCGGCGACGTCGGTGGCCACCAGGACGCGGACGTCACCGGAGGAGAACTCGGCCAGGTTCCGGTCACGGGCGTTCTGCGACAGGTTGCCGTGCAGATCGACGGCGGGGATGCCGGCGTCTGTCAGGGTCTTGGCCAGCTTGCGGGCGTGGTGCTTGGTGCGCATGAAGAGCACCCGGCGGCCTGCGCCCGAGGCGAGCTCGACGATCAGCTGCTTCTTGACGGTCTGGTCGTTCACCACCAGCACGTGGTGTTCCATGGTGGTCACCGCGGCCTGCGGATCGTCCACGGAGTGGGTCAGCGGGTTGGACAGGTAGCGCTGGACGATCTTGTCCACGCCGTTGTCCAGGGTGGCCGAGAACAGCAGGCGCTGGCCCTGGCTCGGGGTCATGTCCATGAGCTTCTTGACCACGGGCAGGAAGCCGAGGTCGGCCATGTGGTCTGCCTCGTCCAGGACGGTGATCTCCACGGCTTCGAGCGTCAGGATGCGCTGGCGGATCAGGTCCTCCAGGCGGCCCGGGCAGGCGATGACGATGTCGACGCCGGCGCGCAGCGCCTTTTCCTGGCGGGCCTGGGAGATGCCGCCGTAGATCACGGTGGTGGTCAGGCCCATGGCCTTGGCCATCGGCTCGATGGTGGCGTTGATCTGGGTGGCCAGCTCACGGGTGGGTGCAAGAACGAGGCCCATGGGGCGGCCGGGCTTGCGGAAGTGCTTGGCTTCCCGCTCAGCGAGTCGTGCTACAAGCGGGATGGCGAAAGCAATGGTCTTGCCGGAGCCGGTGCGGCCGCGGCCCAGGACGTCGCGACCGGCAAGGGTGTCCGGAAGGGTCTTGACCTGGATGGGGAACGGTGTTTCGATCCCCTGTGCTGTCAGGGTGTCGGCGAGTGCCTTGGGCGTGCCGAGGGCAGCGAAAGTAGTCATGTGTTTATCAGGGTCTTTCAGGCGGTATCCAAGCGGATATCGGCCCCCGATGCCGGTTGGCTCAGGGGGTCGCCGAAGAAAAGTCAGGTGATCAACCGGCCGGTTTTTGCGGCTGGGACCAAATAGCGTTCATCGACGCAGGATGTGCCTCTCACATGAAAAAAGCCCACTCCCTGCCGGACGGATCCTAAGCGGGATTCCGGTTGATGGACCGGAACAAAGCGGGCATCACTGCACATCAAGTTCCACCAGTCTACCATCTGCGGCCTCCGCTCCCGGTCACTGCCCGAAAAGCAGGCGGTGGTGAGGAAGGTGTTATACGGAAATTACCTCGCGCGCGGAATCGCGAAACAACCCCGGAGCACCATGGTTGTATGCCCGGCTGATCGCCACCAGGTCAGCGACTCTCTGCCGAAAAAAGGATCTGACCGTGATCTTGAAGAACCTCTTCCTCCAGGGCATCTTCCCCTTCGACGGCGCCGGCCTGGAAAAGCCCTCGCCCATCCACAGCCAGCTGTCGCACTACGTTCCGGACGGAGTGATCAACCAGACGCTGTACTTCAGGGGCGGCAACTCCTCACCGGAGCTGATCACGGTGGTCCTGATGCGGGACGGCATTCCCATGCGGTACTTCCCTATCGGTGCAAAGAGCGATGTCCACGTCCCGCTCCGCGTGGTGGAGGACATCGAGGGCGGCTCGCTGATCGAACTCAGGCTGCTGGCGGACTCGGGTGTGAGCGGTTCAGTGGTGGTCGATCTGGGCATGGTGGAGCACTGATGACAGCCGTGGCGAGCCGGTCCGCCCGGACGAAAACTGTTGATTCCCGCCGTCGGCTCGTGGTGATCGGCAACGGCATGGCCGGGGCGCGGGCCGTCGAAGAGATCCTGGCCCGCGGCGGCGGCGTGCAGTACAGGATTACCATGTTCGGGGACGAGCCGTACGGCAACTACAACCGGATCATGCTCAGCCACGTCCTCTCCGGCGAGGAAAGCGCCGGCGATATCTTCCTCAATTCCCTGGCCTGGTACAGGGAGAACGACATCACGCTGCACGCGGGCGTCCGGGCAGAAAAAATCGACCGCTTCGCCAGGCTGGTATTTTCCGACGACGGCCGTGCCACGCCGTACGACGTCCTGGTCATTGCCACCGGCAGCCGCTCGCACCTGCCGCCGATGGACGGACTGTACACCCCCGGAGGGCTGCTGCGTCCGGGCGTTTTCGCGTTCCGCACGATCGACGACACACACGGCATGGTCTCCTACGCCCGGCAGGACCACCACCACCGGGCAGTGGTGATCGGCGGCGGACTCCTGGGGCTGGAAGCCGCGCGGGGGCTGCAAAGCCACGGCATCGACGTCGAGGTGGTCCACTCTGGAGGTCACCTGATGAACGCCCAGATGGGGCCCGACGGCGGCGCGGTCCTGCGGCGAAGCGTGGAAGCCCTCGGCATCAGGGTCCACACGGGCAGTCGGACCACGGCCATCCTGGGCGATGACAGGGTGCGCGGCGTCCGGCTGCGGGACATGCCGGACATCGGCTGCGACATGGTGGTGGTGGCGGCAGGCATCCGCCCCAACGTTGAGGTGGCCGTCACGAGCGGCCTGCCGGTGGAGCGGGCGATCGTGGTTGACGACCAGATGCGCGTGCCGGATGAGGACGAGATCTACGCGGTGGGCGAGTGCGTCCAGCACCGCGGCGAGGTGTACGGCCTCGTGGCGCCGCTGTGGGAGCAGGCCGCCGTACTGGCCGACCACGTGACGGGCGCCAATCCGAAAGCGGCCTACCTGGGCACCCGGACGGCCACGAAACTCAAGGTGGCCGGCGTCGACGTCGCCTCCATGGGGCTGCAGGCCCCGGAACGGGACACCGACGAACACGTGGTGTTCTCGGAGCCGAGCCGCGGCGTCTTCAAGTCCATCGTGATCCGGGACAGCAAGATCGTAGGTGCCACGCTGCTCGGGGACAGCCGCAAAGTGGCCTACCTGACGCAGGCGTTCGACCGCGGGCTGCCGCTGCCGGAGGAACGCGTCTCGCTGCTGTTCGACGTCGGCGGGCCGGCTGAGGAGGCGGGCGTGGCCGAACTGGGCGGTGACGCGCAGGTCTGCAACTGCAACGGCGTCAGCAAGCAGGCCCTTGTGGACACCGTGGCCGGCGGCTGCAACACGCTGGCCGGCGTGATGGACGCGACGCGCGCGGGCAAGGGCTGCGGCTCCTGCAAATTGCTGGTCCGGCAGGTGGTGGAGTGGGCCGCCGACGGCGCCGTGGCGGAAGATCCCGCGGCAAGCTACTACGTGCCGGGCGTGCCGCTGGAGAAGGCTGCCCTCATGAAGGCCATCCGCGAACAGAATCTGCATTCGGTATCTGCGGTATTCGCCGCGCTGGTTCCCGGCGGAACCGAGGATGCGAAATCCAAGATGGGCCTGGCCTCGCTGCTGAAGATGATGTGGGCCGGTGAATACGTCGACGAGCGTGACGCCCGGTTCGTGAACGACCGGGTCCACGCCAATATCCAGCGGGACGGCACGTTTTCGGTGGTGCCGCAGATGAAGGGCGGCGTGACATCCCCGGAGCAGCTCCGCCGGATTGCCGACGTCGCGGACAAGTACAGGATTCCCATGGTGAAGCTCACCGGTGGGCAGCGGATCGACCTGCTCGGCGTTCCCAAGGAGGACCTGCCCAGGGTCTGGGCCGACCTCGACATGCCGTCCGGCTATGCCTACGGGAAGAGCTTCCGGACCGTGAAGACGTGCGTGGGCCAGGAGTTCTGCCGCTTTGGGACCGGCGATTCCACCCGGCTGGGCATCGAGATCGAGTCGCGCTTCCAGGGCATCGAGTCGCCGGCGAAACTGAAGCTGGCCGTGTCCGGCTGCCCGCGGAACTGCGCCGAATCGCTGGTGAAGGACGTGGGGGTGGTGGCGGTGGAGGGCGGCCGCTGGGAGATCTACGTGGGCGGTGCGGCCGGGGCCCACATCCGCAAGGGCGACCTGCTTGCCACCGTGGACAGCCCCGAGACTGTGAAGCTTCTGACCGGCCGCTTCATGCAGTACTACCGGGAGGGCGCCAACTGGCTGGAGCGCACGTACGCGTTTGTGCCGCGCGTCGGCATTGAGCACCTCCGGTCTGTGATCGTGGACGACGCCGAAGGGATCGCCGCGCAGCTCGACGCCGCCATGCAGGAGTCCGTCGACGCCTACGTCGACCCCTGGACCGAACGCGACGATCCGTTCACCCCCGGCCAGTTCCGCACTTCGCTCCCGCTTGAGGTTCTTCCCCAGGTGCCGGTCCGATGAGCACGGGACTCTCCAAAACGGGACTCTCCAACGCCGGGCAGAGCGCCGGTCTGCACGTCCTCGGCCGGCTGGACCAGGTTCCCGTCGGCGAGGGCCGCGCGTTCGGCGTCGACGGTGAGCAGATCGCGGTATTCCGGCTCAGGGACGGGTCCCTCCGGGCGCTTTCCGCTGTCTGCCCGCACAAGGGCGGCCCCATCGCCGACGGCACCATCGACCAGGCCCTGGTGATGTGTCCCCTGCACCAGCACTCCTTCGAGCTGGACACCGGCTGCTCCACCACCGGAGCCGGCCCGCTGCGCAGCTATCCGGTGCACGCGGACGGCGAGGGGAACATCATCCTGCAGCTCCCCTGACACTGTCTCCAACTGCGGATTGTGTGGCAGGGTGTTCCCAATGGACTACACCGCAGATCCGCGCGTGGACGCCTACATTGGCGCGCTTCCCGAATGGCAGCAGGCGGTGTGCCGGGAAGTCCGCGAGCTGGTCCATGCCGCCGATCCGGAAGTGACGGAGACCATCAAGCGCACGCGGCAACCCTACTTTGAACTCCAGGGCAACATCTGCGCCCTCCTCGCGGCCAAGGACCACGTCAACGTCTTCCTGTACGACGGCGGGATCGTGCCTGACCCGGAGCACCTCATCACCGGTGGACACGAGAACAGGACGGCCCGCACGGTGGCCTTCTACGAAGGCGAAGCGATCAATGCACCTGCCCTGACGGAACTGTTCAGGGCTGTCATCGCCAACAACCGCGCCGGCGGCTGGCGCAAGATCAAGAGCGGCGGATAACCGGATGCCTTCACCTTCCCACCAGCATTCCGCGGACGGCGCGAACGCAGAGCACTACGCGGCAAAGAACGACGGCGCCGCCCACCTTTGGGACGAAATGTACCGGAGCCGTCCGCGCATCTGGAGCGGACGGCCCAACCCGCAGCTTGTCGCTGAAACGGCCGGGCTGAGACCGGGAACGGCTTTGGACCTCGGCTGCGGCGAAGGTGCCGATGCCCTGTGGCTCGCCGGACGGGGCTGGACGGTGACCGCGGTGGACGTGTCCGCCGTCGCGCTGGAACGGGCCGCCGCGCATGCAGCGGAATCAGAGGCCGGCCGCCGCATTTCCTGGCTGCGGCAGGACTTGGAGACGTGGACGCCGGAGGAACAGTTTGACCTCGTCTCCGCGCAGTTCTTGCACTCCACCGAAATGCCCTGGCAGCGGTCCCACCGGATTGCCGCGGGCGCGGTGCGGCCGGGCGGCTCACTGCTGATCGTGGGGCACCATCCGGAGGGGTTGCCGCCCTGGTCCGGTCACAGCCATTCCGACGACGGCGGAGCGGGCCACGCGGCGGGACGGTTTTTCACGGCGGAGGAGCTCGTGTCCGAGCTCGGGCTGACGGCGCCGGAATGGCGGGTGGACGTGGCTGAGGCCAGGGAACGCGAGGCCACCGGCCCGGACGGACAGATGGCGCTCCTGGCCGACGCCGTGCTGCGCGCCACCCGGGCAGACGCCTGCAAGGTGCTTCCCCGCCTCTAACAGGCTCCGGCGCTAGTCGGCCACCCGGGGTGCAATGGCCACAGCGGCTGCGGCGACCGCGGCCGTGAGGGCGAACACCCCGGCGAACGATGCCGCCGTCGTCGTAAACGCGGTGAACACGATGCCGGTGGTGGCGAGGGCGAGGGCACCGCCGAGGGAATCGGAAATGGACATCGCCGAGCTGTTGAAGCCTTCCGTGTCCGGCGTCGAGAGCGCGAGCGTCATGACGCTCAGCCGCGGATACATCAGTCCCATGCCGCCGCCGGCAAGGATCCAGCCGGCGATCGCGATGGCGGCCGGCCAGCCGAAGGCGGTGGTCACCAGGGCGAGGACTATCGCGGACAGCACCAGCAGCGAACCGATCCGGACCGCGACCGGGCTCGGCAGCCGTCCGCCGAGGCGACCCTGGATGCCGGAGGCCGCGGCCCAGGCGAGGGCTCCCCCGGTCAGCGTGAGTCCGGCGAAGGTGGGCGAGAAGGCGTAGCGTTCCACCAGCAGGTAGGGCAGGTAGACTTCGGCGCCGAAGAACGCGGCCGACGCCAGTCCCCGGGTAAGGATCACGCTGGGCAGCCCGCGGCGGGCAGCCAGGGTTCCGCGCGGCACCAATGGCCTGACGGCCAGCAGGGCAACCACGACGGCGGCAGCCGCGACGAGCGCGCCGGCCACCGGAATCCGGGAGGACAGGTTCAGGCCCAATACCGCGAGGGCGGCGAGGGCAGCCCAGGCCAGCCGCCCGAAGGCCCACGGTGCCGGCTGCTCCTCCGGTCCCGACCGGACCCCGCGCAGCGCCGGGACCAGCATGGCCAGGGCGGGGACAACGAGGGCCACTACGCCGAGGAACACCCACTGCCAGCCGGCCAGCTGCGCCACGAGTCCGGCGGCAAACGGCCCCACCAGGGACGGGATGACCCACGCTGCGGAGAACGCGGCGAAGATCTTGGGATGGAGCTCGGGCGGATAGGCGCGGGCCACCACCACGTAGAGGGCCACGGTCATGGCGCCGCCGCCCAGGCCCTGGACCAGCCTGCCAGAGACCAGGACGGCCATGCTGCCGGACGTGCCCGCAATCAGCAGCCCCAGAACGAACACGGCCACGGAAGCGTACAGCGGCGCCAGAGGCCCCCGCCGGTCGGACCAGTTGCCGGCGCCCACCATGCCGATCACCCCGGTGGCCAGCGGGCCGGCAAACGCCAGGGCGTACAGGCTTGCCCCGTCGAGCTCGCGGCTGACGATCGGCATGATGGTGGTCACGGCCAGCGATTCGAAGGCGGCCAGGAACACCAGGGCGCACGAGCCGACGGTCACCAGGAGATAGGGGTGCCGGAGGATCCCTGCGGCGGGTGCTGCGGAACGTGGCGGGGCGGATTCGTGCACGGCGACAGCATGCCACACGTGGCGGCGCAACGCACCCGGCACCGGTCCGCTGCGCTGGGAACCCGCGGGCTAACCCGCGAGCTCGAGGCCCCCGGCATCGACGACGACCGCGCCGCTCGCCGTGGAGTCCTTGTTAAGCAACCAGCCGACCCGCTTCACGGTGCTGAGCATGACGACGCTTTCGACCAGCTCGATGCCCGGGACCTTCTGCTGCAGGGCGACTTCGGCGGTCATGACGTCGGCCAGCGACTGGAGCCACATGATGATCACGAAATTGGTGGGCCCCGTGGTCGAGGCGCTGAGGCGCACGTTCCGGATGGTCCGGATCTCCGCGGCGGCGGCCTCATGCTGGCCGGCCGGAACGTTGACAAACCACTGGCAGGTGACCGGGTAGGACGAGTAACGCTGCGCCACCTCGCACCGCAGGGACAGGATTCCGCTGGCGAGCACGCGGTTCAGCTGGCGCTGCACAGTGGCAGGATTGCGGCCCAGGGCACGCGCGATGTCTGCCGCGGTCGCGCGCCCATCCTTGGCCAGGTACGGAAGCAGATCCAGGTGGCTCGCGGGCAGCGGTTCCCGGGCGGAGCCCGGGCGCTCGGTGCCGGGACCAGCGGGGCGCGCGAGTTCCCGAAGAGCCGCCTGTTGCGCCCGGCTCAGCACGTTGAGCCGCCAGGCATCGCCGCCGGCGTGCAGCCGGGTGCACAGTGCCGTCTGGTACTTCACCAGGCCTTCGATGTCTTTCAGCCGGGACACCACATTGGTGCTGAATTCCTCCAGCGACCGGGTAATGACGGTGAGCATCAGGTCGCGGTTGCTGGCGGCCTCCTCCACCGTGACGATCTCCGGCATCGCCGCCAGGCTGGCCGTGACACGTTCCCGGCGGTTCATCTCGCAGTCCACGGCCACGAAGGCGAGGCACATCTGCTTGGGGTCGCCGATGAGATGGGCCGTCACCCACGAGGCCCCGCCGGAGCGCAACCGCTCCCACCGGTTGGCAAGCGTGGTGGCGTGAACGCCCAGAACCCCGGATGCATCCGCCCAGCTGAGCCGGGGCGCGATCTGCAGGGCGTTGATGAGAACGAGGTCATCCTCGCTGAGCTCCAAAATGAGCCTCCCGTCCTGCATGAATCCTGCAGATAATCCAATACAAATGCATTGTTCTAGCACTTCTCCGGAGTGTGAAGCAGGCCACTTCAGAATAGACGCACAGAGCATAAAACCGAAGACAAGGAGTGCACGTGCCAATTGCCGCCGATGCCCAGGAACTGCAGGGAGACCTCGCCCGGCTCCGCCACGGCTTGCACCGGGAGCCGGAGATCGGCCTGGAGCTGCCGCGGACGCAGGAAAAGGTCCTCAAGGCCCTGGACGGGCTGCCCTTCGAGATCACCCTGGGCAAGGACACGACGTCCGTCACCGCGGTCCTGCGCGGCGGTGCGCCCGGCGCCGCCGGCACCACCGGGGCTGACCGGCCCGCAGTCCTCCTCCGCGCGGACATGGACGGGCTGCCCGTCCAGGAGAAGACCGGCGTCGAGTACACCTCCACCATCGACGGCGCCATGCACGCGTGCGGCCACGACCTCCACACGTCCATGCTGGCAGGAGCCGCCACGCTGCTGGCAGAACGCCGGGACCAGCTGGCCGGCGACGTCGTGCTGATGTTCCAGCCGGGCGAGGAAGGCTTCGACGGTGCGAGCTACATGATCCGCGAGGGCGTTCTGGACGCACCGGGCCGCCGGGTGGACGCCGCCTACGGCATGCACGTCTTCTCCTCCCTCGAGCCCCACGGCACGTTCTGCACGAAGCCGGGCGTCATGCTCAGCTCCTCCGACGGGCTGGTGGTCACCGTGCTGGGCGCCGGCGGCCACGGCTCAGCCCCGCATTCGGCCAAGGACCCCGTCACGGCGGCGGCCGAAATGGTGACGGCCCTGCAGGTCATGGTCACCCGGCAGTTCAACATGTTCGATCCGGTGGTTCTGTCCGTGGGCGTACTCCACGCCGGCACCAAGCGCAACGTCATCCCGGAAACGGCGCGCATCGAGGCCACGATCCGGACGTTCTCCGAAGAGTCCCGGCAGAAGATGATGGACGCTGTGCCTCGTCTGCTCAAGGGTATCGCCGCCGCACACGGGCTCGACGTGGACGTCGACTACCAGCAGGAATACCCCCTCACCATCACGGACGAGGACGAAACGCACACGGCCGAGAACGTCATCGCGGGCCTCTTCGGCGAATCGCGGCTCGCGCGCTGGGCCACCCCGCTCAGCGGCTCCGAGGACTTCTCCCGGGTGCTCGCCGAGGTGCCCGGCACCTTCATCGGCCTGAGCGCCGTGCCCCGGGATGCGGACCACGCCACCTCCCCGTTCAACCACTCACCGTACGCAACGTTCGACGACGCCGTGCTGGCTGACGGTGCCGCGCTCTATGCCGAACTCGCCGTTTCGCGGCTGGCCACGCTGTCTGCGGCGGCGTCGCCCGCCGGCGCCTCCGCCGTTCCGGCCGCCGCCTCGGCCTCCTAGCCCCGCCCACCTGAGGGAGAGAACCATGACCACCACCTTTAATCAGCAGCGCACGGGCCGAGCGTCCACCGCGAAGACCATCATCGGCACAGGCATCGGCAACGCAGTCGAATGGTACGACTGGGCCATCTACGCCACGTTCACCCCATTCATCGCCAGCCAGCTGTTCAGCAAGGCGGATCCGGCGTCGGCGGTGCTGTCCACCTTGGCGATCTTCGCCGTCGGCTTTGTGGCCCGGCCGTTCGGCGGGTTCCTCTTCGGCTGGATCGGCGACAGGGTGGGCCGCAAGACCTCCATGACGCTCGCCGTCGGGCTGGCGTCTCTGGGCAGCCTGATGATCGGCGTTGCGCCGACGTTTGCGAGCGTCGGCGCGTGGGCTTCGCTCATGCTCCTGGTGGCCCGGCTCGTTCAGGGCCTGGCGCACGGAGGCGAGCTGCCGTCGTCGCAAACGTATCTGTCCGAGATGGCACCCAAGGAGCGCCGCGGCTTCTGGGCGACGCTGATCTACACCTCGGGCACGGTGGGCATCCTGTTTGGGACGCTGCTGGGGGCGGTCCTGAACATGGCGCTGAGTACCGAGGTCATGAACGCCTGGGGCTGGCGCATTCCGTTCCTGATCGGCGCCGCCATGGGCCTGTACGCGCTCATCATGCGGTCCAGGCTGCACGAGTCGGACGTGTTCGAAGGCGAGACAACCACCGAGAAGCGCGCGCCGATCTGGCCGCAGATTGTCCGTTACCGCAAGCAGGCGCTGCAGGTCATCGGGCTGACGGTCGGCCTCACGGTGATCTATTACATCTGGGGTGTGGTGGCGCCGAGCTATGCCACCACCGCCCTGAAGATCGACCGCGGCGAAGCGCTGTGGGCCGGCGTGGTCGGCAACATCGTGTTCATCGCCGCCCTGCCGTTCTGGGGCAAGCTGTCCGACCGGATCGGCCGCAAGAAGGTCCTGTGGGCCGGCGCCATCGGTGCGGCCGTGATGCACTTCCCCATGACCTGGCTGCTGAAGGATTCTGCCTGGCAGCTGGCGGTCAGCATGTCCGTGATGCTCATCTTCATCGCCGCGAGCGCGGCCATTGTGCCCGCCGTCTACGCGGAGCTGTTCCCCACCAGCATCCGGACCGTGGGCGTGGGTGTGCCGTACTCCATCTGCGTGGCGGTGTTCGGCGGAACCGCACCCTACCTGCAGCAGTGGCTTGGCACGACGCTCCAGCTGCCCAACCTGTTCAACGTTTATGCGGTGGTGCTTCTGGTGGTTAGCGCGGCGTTCATCTTCACCATCCCCGAGACCAAGGGCAAGGACCTGACGCACTAGCCAGCTGGCAATCCGCTGGTTGAGCTTGGTCCAGGCAGGCTTAACCAGCGAGTCAGATGAAGCGGTTCCGCCCGGCCCGGTATCCGAAGAATGCGGCAAGCGAACCCACCACGAGGAACAGCACGCCGGCAGCAGTGAACGAGCCGGTGGACTGGTGCAGCTGGCCCACCAGGAGCGTTCCCGTTGATCCCAGCCCGTAGCCCACGCCCTGCATCATGCCCGACAAGTGTGCGGCTGTTTGCCCGTCCCGTGTGCGGAGCATGATCATGGTCAGGGCCACGGCCGTGAGGCTCCCCTGGCCCAGGCCAAGAAGGCCGGTCCACACCCAGATCAGCTCCTGCGGACCGAAGATGCTCAGCGCGAAGCCGCCGCCGGTCATGAGCGCCACCACGGTGTTGATGATGCGCTGGTCACGGAACTTCGCGGCCAGGGCGGGTGCGAAGAGCGAGCCCAGCATCTGCAGCGCGATCGATGCGGACACGATCAGCCCGGCCGTGCCGCCGTCCACCCCGCGTTCGCGGAGGATCGGGGCCAGCCAGGCAAAAACGCTGAAGGACATCATGGCCTGCAGCACCATGAAGATGGTGACCTGCCAGGCGATTGCGGAGCGCCACACGTTCACGCCGTCGTGAACGGCTTTGTGCTGCCCGTGCCGCTGCCGTACGGCGACCGGCAGGAAAAGCAGAAGAACGACGGCGGCCGGCACAGCCCAGAACCACAGCGCCGAGGTCCACTGTCCCGTCGCGATGAAGACCGGGTAGGTGAAGCCCGCACCGAGGGCAGCGGACGCACAGATGGCCGTGGTGTACAGGCCGCCCATTAGGCCCAGCCGGTGCGGAAAATCACGCTTCACGAGCCCGGGCAGCAAGACATTGCACAGGGCAATCGCCGCCCCGCACGCGGCCGTACCCGCGAGCAAGGCGGGCAGGTGCCCGCCGCCTGGGACTTCCACCGGGCGCAGGAGGAGCCCGGCCGTCAAAACAGCCATTGCACCCAGCAGCACGCGCTCGGCACCGAATCTTCTCCCCAGCACGGGTGCCAGCGGCGCGAACACGCCGAGAAGCGTTACCGGGACAGTGGTGAGCACAACGACTGTCCAGCCAGGCAGTCTGGCGTCCGACGTTATTTCGGGGAGCACGGCCGAAAAACTTGAGAACACCGTGCGCAGGTTCAGCCCGATCAGCACCAGGCACAGGCCAAGGTATGCCAGCGCCCGCGGGCCGCCAACCTGCGTGGGTTCGGCGGCAGGGATTTCATCGATCTCGGCGTCCACCAGCATGCCAGGACGCCTGCCAGTCGCTCCGGGCATTTCTTGGTTCGTCGCTGCTGTGTTCTTCGCTTCCCTCACTCGCCCATTCTTACAGGCGCTCAGGCAGCGGCGGTCCCTGTCCAAACAGGCCGAACTGTGGCCCAACGAGCCAGCCGGACGCCCGGGCGGCAGTTATCCACTTAGGCAAAAAGCCAGTCACGTCTGCCCGGGTCCGCAAATAGTGTGGAGTGAAAGCTTCCGGTTCCGTGTCATCAATCGCCAACTGTTGGGAGACCTATGAGCTTTCCAAATGCGCCGATGTACCGCGACGAGCCCCAGCCTCCCCGTGACGATCAGCAGGGCTCCGGGGAGGGGAGCGCGAGTCTCGTGTTTAGTGTTCTGGCCATCCCCAGCATGGTCCTCACGGCTGTGCCCACCGTATTCGCCGTTCTGTTTACGCGGCCGGACACCGGCATCAGCGGCCTGGATTGGGTGGCGCCGGCGGTGTTGTTTAGCCTGCCCGTGCTGTTCGGACTCCTTGGCACGGTCCTTGGCATCCTCGCGGTCAGACGGAACCGCAGTGGCACCAAGGCCTGGAGAAGCGGGGTCGCCGGGTTATGGATCGTAGGGACGGAGGCCGCCTTTTTCATCATCCCGGCGGTCATCCAAGGCATCATCACCCTCATGTCCTGAACCGCTGGAGAGCCCCTTTCACATCACGTACGCCCGCCGGCCGCCGCGCTCCGGCCGATGTCTCTGGCCGTGCCAGACATCTTGCCCTCGGTCTCTCGCGGCCAGCTGCGCTGGTCACCTGCGATTGCCGGGACGGCGGCGATCGGCCCGTCGGCTCCACTATTCTGGAGGTGATGAGTGAAACTCCAGAATCCCCCCAGCAGCCTGGGAACGAGCAGCCCGAAAATCCCAACGCGCCGCGGCCCGTCACGCCGGGCAGCCAGGCGTCGTTCGGCACGTACGGCGGGCGGCCGGTCAGCTTCGTGCGCCGCGGAACCCGCCTTCAGGGCCGGCGGCAGGCCGCCTGGGAAGAGCACTCGGACCGCTGGGCGGTAGACGTTCCGCGCCACGTCGCCAACACCTCGGTTCACCCGGATTACACTTTCGATGCCGAGGCCGAGTTCGGCCGCAGGGCCCCGCTGATCGTCGAGGTCGGCTCCGGTCTGGGAGATGCCGTCTGCCACGCCGCCGAGGAGAACCCGGACCAGGACTTCCTCGCCGTGGAGGTCTACACGCCGGGGCTGGCGAACACCATGATCAAGATCAACAGCAGGGGCCTCACCAACGTCCGCGTCGTGGAGGCCAATGCCCCTGAGGTCCTCGCGAGCATGCTTCCGCCAGCATCGGTCAGCGAGCTGTGGATCTTTTTCCCCGACCCCTGGCACAAGTCCCGGCACCACAAACGCCGGCTCATCCAGCCCGAGTTCGCCGAGCTGGCCGCCAGGGCACTGAAGCCGGGCGGGCTCTGGCGGATCGCCACGGACTGGTCCAACTACGCCGTGCATGTACGGGACGTGCTCGCCGGCTCCACGGCCTTTGAGAACCTGCACAACGGCGAGCGCAGGGGTCCCGAGAGCCCTCTCACGCACGTTTGGCAGAGTGGCGTCGAATCGCTGGTCGGCGGCGCTCCGGTGAAAGAAGGCCGGGCGCCTGTCAGCACCGAGCACACCGGACCCAACGAAGGCGTCGACGAAACCGGCGGCTGGGCGCCGCGCTTCGAGGGCCGCATCCGCACCAGCTTCGAGAACAAGGCACACGAGGCCGGCCGCATGATCTTCGATCTCTGCTACCGGCGGATATAGTTCCCAGCCGTGCCTTTGGGCGGGGTGCAGCCGGTCCTCGATCAGCCTGTTTTGGGCACCACGGCGGTCTGTCGCCGAGCGCTTTCCCGTGGCACGATTAGCCTTAGCGGGCGGGAAACCGCAGTAACTGCACGACGGTGCCGGCGCAAAGGAACGATCATCAAAAGAGAACTGCAAGGCGTATCGGACAAAGCCCAGGAGGTTACCAACTCCCGCACACTTGAGTTGATGGCCAGGGCAGGGTTTGCCGTGAGCGGGCTGCTTCACGTCCTGGTAGGGACCATCGCCATCGGGCTGGCGGTTGGCAAGGGCGGCCGGGCTGACGTCAGCGGGGCCGTGGCGGAACTGGCCAGCCAGCCGGCCGGGCCATTGCTGCTGTGGGTCAGTTTCGCCGCTTGCATCGCTCTGGCCCTGTGGCAGGCCAGCGACGCGATCTTCGATTTCGGCAATCTGCCGTCCAAGGAGAAAGCCTCCCGTAAGTTCCAGGCGGGAGCCCAGGCCGTGGTCTATGCGGCCTTCGCATTTACGTTTGCCTCCTTTGCCCGCGGAAGTGGCAAGGACAACAGGGAGTCCACCAGCGACATGACCGTCACGCTGATGAAGGCGCCGGGCGGAGTCCTGCTCCTCGTGCTGATTGGCGCCGCTGTGGCCACCACCGGCATCGTCTACGCGGTCCGCGGATTCCGGAAGTCCTTCGAGAAGCGCATCCGCATGCCGTCCTCACCAGACTCCCGCAAGGGCGTTCGCGGCCTTGGCATGGCCGGATACGTGGCCAAGGGCGTGGCCCTCTTTGTGACGGGTCTCCTGGTGGTCGTTGCCGCGGTCACGGCCCACCCCCAGGAATCAACTGGGCTGGACGGCGCGCTCAGGGGATTGCGCGAGCAGCCATTCGGCGTGTATTTGCTCGCAGCCGTGGGGCTGGGGCTCATCTGCTACGGGGCGTACATGGTGGTCCGCGCGAGGCTCGCCCGGATGTAGCCGGCCCGGCCGATGCTGTGACCCGGCCCGGGCGGACTATGGCTTGAAGTCGTCGTGGACCACCACCCGGGACAGCTCCACGCCGCCCTCCGTCTTCCAGTAGTGCAGTCTGCGCGCGGACGCGACGCCCCGCTCGATCGATGCCCGGAAGCACCGGGCGCCGTCTTCGCGCTGTATCTGCGGGGCATCGCCTCCGTCGTTGGAGCGCAAAGGATGCACCTCCCGGGCGGAACTCCGCTCCGCAATGCCCGTCAAGACCTCCACCACCGCTTTCAATGCTTTGGCGACGGCTCCCTTTTCCCTCCGCGAATACACTGAAGCGGCGAACTCCGGCCCCATGCTGAATCCCGCTGGCAAGGGAAATCTGGACTTGTCGTCGGCAGGAACGTTACGCACCCAGGCCAGATAAATATCGTGCCGGACTTGTTCCTCCGCCGTTTCAAAAGCCCCGGTCTGATCGTCGCGGGACCGCTTCAGCCCCTGTTGCATTTCGCGGTTGCGGGTACGCAGCGTGCGCAGATCCTCCAACTGCTTGGCATTCTTAGCGGCCAAACCGGCCAGGTGCGCCTCGCTCGCCGCCGCTTGCCGGCGCTCCAGCCCAAGCTCTTCGTGCAGTGCCGCCACCTCGCGCTCCAGGCGAAGGAGCTCCGGACCGGCGCTGCTCCCAGCTTTGACCAGTTCCCGCAGCCTGCCCACCTCGGCCCTTTCGGTGGCAAGGGAAAGCTGCACCGACATCAGGGCAGCCGCCGGCGTGCCGGCCGCACCTCCCGTTGGGGCTGGCGGGACTGGCTGCCCCGTCACCCCCGCCGGTCCTGCGGGCAGCCCCGGTCCGGCGGGCAGCCCTGCCCCTGAGGATGCCGCCGAGGCCTCTCCGGTGGCCGTCTCCGCCCGTTCCAGCAGATGCCGTCCTGCCTGCAGCCAGGCAGTCCCGCCCCGCACGAGCGCCGGCGCTGCCCGGACCTCTTCGTCGTCATCAACGTCGATGAGGGAGAGAACAACGGCACCCTTGTCACGGAGGAACCGGACAACCACCACCTCCCCCTCCGTGACGAGGCTGTCTGCGGTGTCGAGGGGGTTGGACGACATGCGGTCGACGGGCACCGACCAACTGGACCCGGGAAAGAGAGTGAGGGTAGCTGCCTTGCAGGTCACTTCCTCCACCAGTGCCAGTACAAGGTCGTCCGAAGAGTAGAGATCCGTGAGCCGCGGAACTGTCTTCGCCCCACTGATGTCCAGGGTCCTGCCGACGGGATCGTACAGGCCGGCCACCGGCTGCCCCGGATCAAGCATCCAGTCCAAGCGCACGGGCGGTGCGACGTGCTCGCGCCGGATGGCGCAGCGCCTGCCGTCTGCCAGCTCCACGATGGCCCGGGAGCCGGCGCTGGCAAAAGCCTTGACCGTGCCCTCCATCATTTTCAGCGGTGTTGTGGGAACGGCCGGAGGCGGCGGCGCGGTGACCCGGCTCAAAACGTCCTCGATGATGCAATCAGCTGCCTTCGCCGCAGCGAAGGGACTCTGCGACATCCGCAGCGGGCTCTTGTAGACGTCCCGCATCCAGTCGAGGTCCGCAGAGTAAACCCGTGCCGCATTGCCGTAAACGTGGGCACCGGGAGGCAGGGCGCCACCGAAACTGAACGACTCAGGTCCGTTTTCGAGGTAGTAGACGTCGGCGAGGTCCCCCACCTCGCGGGCTATGTGAGCGACGTCGATCTTGTTCTGGGGCATGGCGGGGTGCCAGGCGATCACCGCCGCCGGACGTGTGCGGCCCTTTGCGGTGAGGGTCCGCGCGAGCTGCTCACCGGAGGCGACAACCTCGTAAGCACCGTCAACCCCGACGGGATCATCCTCAGTGCGGTTCCCGGGGCTCCGGCCGCCGTTTCCGCGGTCCCGCCGTCGCTGCTCCATCGAATCTCCGTCCGCTTCGCCCTGGGTACCAACCGCGCTGTCCGGCAGCAAGGTGCTGCTGGACACCAGTAGAACAGGAGGGTCGGACAAAATGGGCTGTTCAGGCGCCCGGCACGGCAATCACGGCAATTGTCTGCTGCTGTTCGTTCCGCAGCTCGACGCTGGCAATGCTCGTGTACTGAAACGGAGTCGCACTCGTCACCCTGACTTTGCCGCTTGGCGTCGCCATCCAGGCGCAGGCGCGATCCGCCGCTCCGGCACGGTCCTTGACCCACAGTGACAGCGTTCCCTTGTGCGGGAGACTCTTGCCGTCCACTGCCAGTTCGGTGCCCCAGGTCTTTTTGACCATGCCCACTGTGACCTGGATCCCGGTGTCGGCCTGAACCGAGTAACTGACGTTGGGCTTGTTGGCCGGGTCGAGGAGTGGTGCGGCGGCAAATCCCAAGGCCAGGCAAGCTGCGGCGACCGCCCCGATGAGGGCGGTCAACCGCCGTCGGGTATTGCGGCGTCGGGCTGCCAACTCGTCGAATACGTTTTTGGGGACGCCGGCCTCCGGTTCCCCGGAGCCGGACGCGCGCGGAGCGGGGACGGCGAGCGCCACAGCGTCGGGCACCGGCACGACGTTCAGAAGCCCGGGCAGGGTCTCGAGATCAGCGAGTTCGTCGCGGCACATTCCGCACTGCTTGAGATGTTCCTCGAAGCGCGCCCTGTCAGCGTCGTCGAGGCCTCCCAACAGGTATGCCCCCAGCAACTCATGGAGTTCCTTGCCGTTCACCGTTCCACACCCATTTCATCAAGAATTGTCCGCATAGCCTTCACCGCGTAGAAAGCCCTGGATTTCACTGTGCCGCTTGGAATGTTCAGCTGGACCGCCGCCTCGGTCACCGTGAAGCGCCGGTAATGCAGTGCCACCAGCACGTCCCGGTGCTCCGTGCTCAACCGGAGCAGGGCCTCTTCCATCAGCACCCTGGTCAGCAGTTCGTCGACCCTTCCGGTGGCCTCCGCCGGGTCGGCAAGGTCGCGCTCTTCGGCCTCCTGCGGCCGGCGCTGGGATTTCCGGTAATTGTCGATCATGATGTTCCGGGCTGTCCGGAACAGGTAGCTGCGCATGCTGCCGGTAATCTTCGGCGCCTGCTGCCAGACGCGCAACACCGTTTCCTGGACGATGTCGTCTGCGAGGAGCGGGTCGTGGGAGGCACTGATCACGAACCGGCGCAGGGCCGTCCCGTGGTCGCGGTAGATCGCGGCAACCACTTCTTCGTCTAGCGCCACCAGGACCTCCAGCTGTACTCGTTGAAGCCGGTCCTCGCGAGCCGGCGTTCATGGCCTATACGACGCAGGCGGCACCCAAAAAGTTCATTCGGGTCTGTCGGCGAAGCTTTGAACCATTCTTCACCTTTGTGCGTCCTTCCAGATAGCGCCGGTCTCCCAGTTGCCGGCCCGAGCCAAGGAGCAGCACATGAACAAGCAATTGAGCGTTGGTCTTGCAGTTTTGGCACTTGCCGCCTCGTTGACCGCCTGTGGCGGTGGAACCAGCACAACGCCCACGACGGCGGCACCCGCCACCGAGTCGGCAGCAGCGTCCGCCAGCGAATCGGCCACGGCAACGGCCAGCGAAGCAGCAACGGTGGACCTCAAGACCGCATCGTCGAGCAAGGGCGACATTGTGGTGGACGGCAAGGGCATGAGCGTCTACTACTTCACCAAGGACGTGAAGGACTCGGGCAAGAGCAACTGCACCGGTGACTGCCTCGTCAAGTGGCCGCCGGTCATCGCCACCAGCGACGCACCCAAGGTTGAGGGCGTCACCGGAAAGGTCGGCACCATCACCACGCCCGACGGCAAGAAGCAGGTGACGGTGGATGGCATGCCCGTTTACCTGTGGCAGAAGGACAAGGCCCCGGGCGACATCACCGGCCAGGGCGTCGGGAATGTCTGGTACCTCGTGGCTCCCGACGGCGCAATGATGAAGTAGGGCAACAACACTGGGAAAGCCGGCGCCTGCTGTGCAGGCGCCGGCACTACCCTCTGAGTAGATGGCCAGTACGAAGACCACCCGCACCTGCGGCCCATCGCCGACGCCCTCTTGGCATGGGCCGCAGCCACAGGCGGTGTTCGTGTGTAGTAGCTGTCAGCCAGCGATGGAGAGGCTCACTAAACTGAGGGTCGAGACGCAACCGCTGATCGAGCCTGTCGAGATCAAGGTTTCGACAGCCAACCCACGCAACCGCTGATCGAGCCTGTCGAGATCAAGGTTTCGACAGGCAACCCACGCAACCGCTGATCGAGCCTGTCGAGATCAAGGCCCCCGACCACAGTCTCAATCGGGCGTCGGTTTGCTGACAGACAGTCGTGGTAGGGCTCCATAGTTCCCCTCGATCAGGGCCTCACGCTTCGCTCTGCCCCATCCCTGCACCTGTTTTTCGCGGGCGTACGCCTCATCAATGCGGTCAAATTCGACTGCCCACACGAGTTCCACCGGACGCCGGCGACGGGTGTAGGCCGCGCCTTCTCCTGATTGATGCTGGCTGAGCCGGATTTCGAGGTTCACGGTACTTCCGACGTAATAGGAACCGTCAGAGCACCGCAGCATGTATACGTGAGGCATCCTTCGAGCATGGTTACCGAGCAAAATGAGTGCAAGACTTCGTAACCCCTATGTGGACACTGCCGGTTTCGACAAGCTCAACCAGCGCGCCCCCCGGATTCGACAAGCTCAACCAGCGCGCCCCCCGGTTTCGACAAGCTCAACCAGCGCGCCCCCCGGTTTCGACAAGCTCAACCAGCGCAGCCCGGTTTCGACAAGCTCAGCGAGCGACGGAGAGGCTCACCAGGGTGCCGCCGTCGCCTTCAGCGAGCAGGCCGACGGCGGTGCTTGAGTCCGCGGGAAACACCTGGTCAGTGATCGTGGCCAGGCCGCCCTGGGCGAAGACCTCCACGGAGCAGCGGTCCAGAAAGATCCTGAGCCGCAGCCGGCCGTCCTCCAGGGGAACGGCCACCCTTTCCACGGACGGGAACGTCTCGTGGAAGCCCACGTTGCCGGACGCCGTCCGGTCCAGGGTGAGCTCCCCCGCGACGGAGTCATAAGCGAGCACCGTGCGCTCCCCGCCGCTGGCCCCGGCACCAAAATCCCCGCCGGCTCGCAGCACGAGGCCCGTCCGGCCGGCCGCGCCGGGTTCAAACTCGGCGTCGATCCGCAGTACTTCGCCGGACGCCTCGGCCGGAAGCCAGGTCACGCCTTCGGGTAGCCGCCGCCGGTCCAGGGCGAACAGTTCCATTCCGGCGGCAGCAAACGGGTCCACGGCGGCCTGCACCAGCGCAGGACGCCCGCCACGGGAGACCAGCCGTACTTCGCGAACGAGGGACATGGCGCTGCGCCAGCCGTCCGAAGGCGTTGACGCCCCGTACTGCCAGTTGTTCATCCAGCCGACCATGAGCCGGCGGCCGCCGGGCACGTTGCTGAAGGACACCGCCGCGTAGTAGTCCCGGCCCCAGTCCAGCCAGCCGTACTCCGCCATCCGGCTTTCATCCGGCTGCAGGCCCTCGGTGACGGTGGTCTCGGAACGGAACGCCACGCCGTCGAACGTTCCGATGAAGTACTGGCCGCCGGAACCGCCGGCGATTCCGCCTGGGCTCAGGTTGACCACGAGCACCCAGCGGGTGTTCTGCGCATCGCCGTCCACCGGCAGTTCAAACAGGTCCGGGCATTCCCAGACGCCGTCGGTGGCATTGGCCGGCCCGAAACTGCTGAGGTATTCCCAGGACTTCAGGTCTGCCGACTTGTACAGGACCACTTCCCGGTCCAGGGCTTCGACGGCGACCATCACCCAGTAGCTCCCGGCATCGCCGTCGTACCAGAAAACTTTCGGGTCGCGGAAGTCGGCGGATGCGCGGTCCAGCACCGGGTTGCCGTCGTACTTGGTCCAGGTCGCGCCGTCGTCCGTGCTGTAGGCGAGGGACTGTGCCTGCCGGCCGGCCAAGGGCGAGGCGGGCGCGTAGGCACTGGTGTAGATGGCTACGAGCGGCGGAACTCCGCCGTCGCCGAAGCCGCTGGTGTTGTGCACGTCCACCACGACCGAGCCGGAGAAGATGGCCTCCTCGTCGTCACAGGCAATGGCGACGGGCTGTTCTTCCCAGTTCAGGAGGTCAGCCGAAGTGGCGTGACCCCAGGACATGTTGCCCCAGACATCGCCGTGCGGGTTGTGCTGGTAGAAGAGGTGGTAGGTGCCGTTGGAGTAGACCAGTCCGTTGGGATCGTTCAGCCAGTTGCGTTCCGCGGCGTAGTGCCACTTCGGCCGGAACCGGCAGTCGAGCTGGGTAATTGTGTTCATGGGGATGTCTGTCTTTCGCACTGGGAGCCGGCCGTGGTCAGCCCTTGACGCCGCTGGAGGCGATGCTGTTGATGAAGGAGCGCTGGAACGCGATGAACATGATCACCACGGGAATAGTGATCAGGGACGCGTACGCCATCACTTCGCCCCACGAGACGTTGAGCTGGAAGAAGTACTGGATGCCGATCATCACGGGGCGCAGCTCCTCGGACTGGACCACCATGAGCGGCCACAGGTAGGAGTTCCAAGCGGGCAGGAAGGTCAGGATGGCAACGGTGGCGGTGGCCGGTCCGGCGAGCGGCATGACCACCTGGCGGTAGATCTTGAACCAGCCGGCGCCGTCGATTCTGGCTGCCTCGTCCAGTTCCTTCGGGATGGATTCGAAGTACTGGTGGTACAGGTAGATGGAGAACGCGTTGGCAATGAACGGAATGATCTGCACCTGGTAGGTGTCCAGCCAGCCCTTCGAGATCTCCAGGCTGAACCCGTTGAGCTCAAAGTACGGCAGCTGGTTCACCCACCACACCAAGGGCAGCGCCAGCGTCTGGAAGGGCACGATCAGGGTGGCGAGGATGGCGGTGAAGACCACGCGCTTGCCGCGCACCTGCATGCGGGACAGCGCGAAGGCGCAGAGGCTGTTGATGAAGATGCCCAGCACTACGGTGATGGTGGAGACACCGATGGAGTTGATCAGGAAGCGGGCTGCCGGGACGCGGTCGAACACTGCCGTGTAGTTGTCCAGAGAGATGTTTCCGATCGGCAGAAAGGCCGCCACGGACGACATGTCGCCGAAGATCTGCGTGTCCGGCTTCAGTGAGGACACCAGCATGAACACGATGGGGAAAGCGGCGACGGCGGCGAACAGGATCCGTACGGCCATGGCCGCTGCGCTGCTGAGTCGAAGAGCGTTTTTCACGTCAGTCCTTCTCTCGGGTCAGGTAGCGCTGCACCGCGGAGATCAGCAGCACCAGGACGAAGAATACGAGCGAGATGGCCGAGGCGTAGGAGGTTTCCTGCTGCTTGAAGCCGGAACGGACCGCCTCGTAGATGATGGTGGTGGTGGAGTCGAGCGGTCCGCCCTGGGTCATGACACTGACCTGGTCAAAGAGACCGAGGGCCTGGATGGTGATGGTCACCAGGACCAGGCTGCGGGTGTGCTTGAGGCCCGGCCAGGTCACGTAGCGGAACTGGTGCCAGCGACTGGCTCCGTCGAGCTGCGCGGCCTCGTACAGGTCGCCGGAGATGCTCTGCAGCCCGGCGAGCCAGATGATCATGTGGAATCCGGCCGCCTGCCAGATGGACAGAGCGATGATGGCCGGCATGGCGGTGGCCGGATCGTTGAGCCAGTCGGCGCCCTGGATGAGTCCGAAGCTGAAGGTGGACAGCAGCTCGTTGATCAGGCCTTCCTTGCGGTACATGAACAGCCACAGCAGGGACACCACCACCATGGACGTGACCACCGGGAGGAAGTAGATGGTGCGGAAGAAGTTCACGCCGCGGAATTTCTTGTTGATCAGCAGCGCCATGGCCAGGGCGATGCCCGACTGGACGGGGACCACCACAACGGCGAAGTAGCTGACGTTTAGCAGAGCACGCCAGAACGTGGGGTCGCTGAAGAGCCGGGCGAAGTTGTCCGTTCCGACGAACTCCACGGGACGGGGCGAGATGAGGCGGGCATTCGTGAAGGCGAGGCCGAAGCCCAGGATCGCGGGAAGGAAGACGAAGGCGAGCAGGAGGACTGCGGCCGGGGTGATCATCCCCCATCCGCTGAGCTGTTCGCGCAGGTATCCGGGGCGTTTGCGCCGCGGGGTTGGGGACTGGGCCGGCGCGGCCGTCCCGGTGACGGCGGGGCGGCGGCGGGAGGGAAGCTGGGTGGTTGTCATGGGGTCTCCGTTGACAGTGGGTGCCGGTGGTCCGACGACGGCGGCAGGTGCCGGCCGCCGTCGTCGGACCGTTGGGCAGCTGGCTAGCGCTTGTAGCCGCCGTTGGACTTGATGTTGGCGTCAATCGCCTTGACCGCCTTGTCCAGTACGGTCTTGGAGTCGGCGCCGGCCAGGATGTCCTGGACTGCCTTGCCGTACTCGGTGGCGATGAACGGGTAGGCGGGCGTCTCCGGCCGCATGACCGCGAACTTGCGGGAGAATTCCATGAACACCCGGTTGGCGCCGCCCTCGGCAAAGGCCGGAAGGAGCGCGGCGGCCCCGTCGGTGGCCGGGATGGTTCCTGTGGCCTTGGCCACTGCGGCCAGGTTCTCCGGCTTCAGGGAGTAGGACAGGTAGTCCATGGCGGCGTCAGCGTTCTTGCAGCCGCTCGTCACACCCCACTGCCACGACGCGCCGCCGATCTTGGGACCGTTGCCCAGGTCCACCGTCGGCATGACCACCAGGTCCTTGCCGAGTGCAGTACGGGCCTTATCCGCTGCCCAGGAACCGGTGTAGAGAAGGCCGCTCTTGTTGTTCAGGAAGTCCTGGGTGGAATCCTTGCCGCTCTTCTTGGCCATGAAGCCCTGGTCCACGAGGCCGCGGAACCAGTTGGCCCACTCGATGGCTTTGTCCCCGTTGAGGGCGCCGTCCGCGGACTGGAAGCCGTCACGGTTGACCAAATCGCCGCCGAAGGACTGCAGGAGCGGCGAGTAGCCGTAGGGCAACCACTCGCCGGCGCCGGCCGTCCCCATGTCCAGGGGGTACTGCCACTTGCCGAGGGCCTTGAGCTTGGTCAGCGCGTCCTGGAACTCTTCCTTGGTCCACGGCTTGTCGATGGTGGCGGCGCGGACTCCGGCGGCCTTAAGGTCCGAGGCGCGGGCAAGCATCGCCAGCGCTACGTCGTAGTAGCCCACGGCGTAGGTCTGGCCCTCCCACTTGGCCACGGTGCTGGGCAGGTTCTTCGAGATGTCGGCGGAGAGCTTGAGCGGGGTCAGGTACTGCGCCCAGGCCCAGTTGGGGACGTTGGGGCCGTCGATGTCCACGATGCAGGGCAGCTTGCCGGCGGCAGCCGCGGAGACCACGGAGTCGTTGTAGGACTCCTGCGGGAAGGCCTGGACCTTGATGTTGGCCTTGGCGCCGCTGCTCTTGTTGTAGGAATCGACGATTCCCTGAATGGCCTTGAGCTCGTCCGGGTTGCCGGCGTTGTGGGTCCACATGGTGATTTCATTGGAGCCCTCGGTCGATGCCGAGGCGCTGCCTTTGCCGCAGGCGCCGAGGCTGCCTACGAGTGCCGCCGCGGCTATGCTGGTGGCCAGGACCCGCGTGAATCGCTTGTTCATGATGGTCAATCCTTTGCTGAATTTGTGCGTGGATGATTGCCCGGGGTCCGTCGGGGGCGCGGCCGGTGCAACGGCTGCGTCCCCCTTTTTGACGGTTTCCCGGTGGTGGAACTGATGGTTGGTGTGTGTGCCTTGTGGCTTAGCCTGGCGGGGGGCCCACCGATCCCCGCTCAATCAGGGGGCATTCCAGCTGCGTCTGGGCCGCCGCCATGCCCGGATTCTCGATGTCGTCCAGGATGCGGTTGACCGCCCAGCGCCCCATGTCATAGTGCGGCAGGGCCACAGTAGTCAGCCCCGGCCACAGTGAGTCCGCGATGAGCTCCAGGTTGTCGATGCCCACAATGGAGACGTCTTCCGGAATGCGCAGTCCCAGTGCCGTTGCCGCCTGGTAGGCGCCCATCGCGACCCTGTCACTGAAGCAGAACAGGGCGGTGGGACGGTCCGGCTGGCCGAGCAGGGCCAGCCCGGCTTCCCGGCCGCCTTTGGTGTCGGGCTTCCCGATCACAAAGTGGCGGGGATCGTGTTCCAGCCCGTGCCGGCGCAGGGCGTTGAGGTAGCCTTCCAGCCGGCCGTGGGTTGCCGGGATGTCGTCCACGTTGTTGATCATCCCGATCCGGGTGTGGCCGGCCCGGATGAGGGCGTCGACGGCGGTTTCGGCAGCACCGACCTCGTCGGGGACAATTGACGAGACCGCGGTGTCGCCGGTGACGGCATCAAGCAGCACCGTGGGAAGGCCGTCCAGTTCGGCAGGAACCTGGACACCCTGGTGGTACAGCCTGGCGTAGACCACGCCGTCCACCTGGTGCTGCTGGAGCATCCGGATTTCCCGGGCCTCCAGCTCGCTGTCCAGGCCCGAGTTGACCACCATGACCACGTAGCCGCGTTCGTAGGCGGCGTCCTGCGCTCCGCGGATCATGGCGCCGGCGAAGGGGGTGGTGGTGATCTCGTCACTGACGAGCCCAAGAATCTGAGACCGCTGGTTACGCAATCCGCTGGCGAGCCGGTTGGGGGCATAGCCAAGGTCCTTGGCCACGTCCCGGACGTGCTGCTGGGTTTCCGCTTTGACCCGGAAGCTGGTGGCGTCGTTGAGCGCGTGCGACACGGTGGTCACCGAGACCCCGGCGGCTCTCGCCACCTCGCGTATACCAACTTTGGTCGCCATCGACTGTCCTTTGCAAAACGTTTTGTGTGCTTGTGTGACCCACAGTACACAAAACGTTTTGCAAGTGTCAACCCGCGCGGGCCGACACCACCCGGCCGAAGGGATCCGGCCGGATCTGCCGGCCGGGCGGTTAGTGGCGTTGCCCGAGGGGTTCAGGCAACGCTGGCTCCGGGAGGTTTGCCCGGGCCCGGGAGGCAAGCGCCGGAGACATGGCCAGAACGATGGCACCGGCCAACGGAATGACCAGCAGCCCGGTACGGAGGCCTGCGGTATCCGCGACTGCCCCGACAACGGGCGGTGAAAGCAGGAATCCGAGCCGCATGAGCCAGCTGATGACGGCCAGTCCGGTTCCCGCCCTGAGCCCGGGCAGTTCGTCAGCGGTGTGCATGGCGGCGGGCACAAGGGTCGCCACCCCGAGGCCCGCCAGTCCGAAGCCGGTGATAGTGCCTGCGACGGACGGAAAGAGCAGGGCCGTGCCCATTCCGGCAGCGGCAACGGTCCCTCCGGCCTGCGCGACAAGCCGCTGACCGAAGCGGTCAACCAGGCGGTCTCCGAACATGCGGCCGATGAACTGCATGCCGGTCAGGGCAACGAAGCCAAGCCCCGCCACTGTCGCGGAAGCTCCGAGGGGGCCGGACAGGTAGACCGCGGCCCAGGAACTGCCCGCGTCTTCCACCAGGGCCCCGGCCGCTGCGATAAGGACAAGCGCCGCGAGAATGAAGTACTTCGCCAACGCGCCCCGGGCAGCGCGGCGGTTCTGTCCGGGCGCTCCGGCTGCCTCCGGCACTTCGACGGGCTCCGGCCCCGGCAGCAGGTAGCGGTAGCAGGTAAGAGTCAGCGCGCTGAAGACGACCAGCGATACCGCCAGATGCAGGCCCCGCGGGATGTCCAGTCCGGCTGCCGCTGCACCCATGAGGCCGCCCAGGACGGCGCCGATGCTCCAGACTGCGTGGAACGAGTTGAGGATGGACCGTTTGTACAGCCGCTGCACCCGCAATCCGTGCGAATTCTGGGCCACGTCGGTGACGGCGTCCATTGCGCCGGCGACAAACAGCGTTGCCGCAAGGGCCAACCAGGACGGGGCGATCCCCGCGAGCAGGATAGCGACCCCGATCAGCCAGGTGCCCGCCGTCGCGACGCGCGATGATCGGAAGCGGCGCACCAGGACCCCGGACGCCAGGCCGGCAATAATTGCCCCCAACGGAAATGACGCGACGGCGACGCCGAATTGGGCGTTGCTCAGCTGGAGATCGTCGATAATTGCCGGGTAACGGGGCAGCAGGTTGGCGAAGAGCGCGCCATTGGTCAGAAACAGTGCCGCCATGGCGAACCGGGCGCGCTGTAGCCGCTGCGGGGACAGTTGGGGCGCGTCGGCAGGGACAAAAGCTGAACTCATGAGTCGGGTGCAATTCTTTCGACGGCCTCGCGGACCGTTTGTACGGGCATGGGGTTCAGGGCCAGCGCCCGGTGGATGGACAGGCCCTCAATCAGCGCATCGAGCATCCGGGCAGTGTCCGGATCGAAGTGCCGTTCCAGTGCTGCCCGGCTCCGCGCCATCCAGGTGTCGGTCACCTGCCGCAGGTTGGGGCGGCGGGCGGCCAGCGCATACAGCTCGTACGTCAGCAGGATGCTTCGCCGCTCCCCCAGCAGGTCACCGGTGATCAGCCCGACGACGGCCTCCCGCGCCTGCCGGGGACCGTCCGCCGCGGACAGCGCTGCTTCGAAGCCGTCTGCAGTAAGGTCGGCGAGCTTCGTAAAGGCGGCCGCCAGGAGCTCGTCGATGCCCTGAAAGTGGTAGGTCATGGAGCCGAGGGGGACGTTTGCGGCCGCCGCGACCTTCCGGTGCGTTGTGCCGGCAACCCCGTTTTCAGCGATGACATCCAGCGTGACGTCAATCAGGCGCTCCCGGCGTCCCGGATCATGGCGGCGGGAGCGCGGTTTTTCCGACGGCGGCCCCTGGGGCGCCGTCACAGCTCACGGACCACGCGGGCCGGGTTTCCCACGGCCACGACGTTGGGCGGCACATCGCGGGTGACCACCGCCCCGGCGCCGATGACGCTGTTTTCACCCACTGTGACCCCAGGCAGGATGATGGCCCCGCCGCCGATCCAGACGTTGTCGCCAATGGTGATCGGCTGGGCCGCCTCAAGCTTGTCCCGCCGGGGCCGGGGTTCCAGCGGATGCGTGGGCGTCAGCAGCTGGACGTTGGGGCCGATCTGGCAGTCCTCGCCGATGGTGATCGGCGCAACGTCCAGGGCTGTGAGGTTGAAGTTGATGAACGTGCCTTTGCCGACCCGGATGTAGGTGCCATAGTCGACGAACAGCGGCGGCCGGATGTGGGCGCCGTCGGCAAGTTCACCCAAGAGTTCCCTGATGATCGGCTGCGCCGAGTCGATATCGCGGGCATAGGCTGCCTGGTACTCGACGGCCAGCCGGACTGCGCGCTGCTGCCGGGCGGCAATGTTGGGGTCGTCGGAGATGTAGAGGTCCCCTGCCAGCATGCGCTCGTGGTTGGTCCGGGTGTCGCCTGCGAAGTAGTCGGAAGTCATGCGTACAAGCGTACACAGTGCTATGTACATTTGTACACACCATGTATCCGCGCCCTGTCGGGGTTTCGACGAGCTCAACCAGCGCAGGCCGTGATCCAGGTTTCGACAAGCTCAACCAGCGCAGGCCGGGATCCAGGTTCCGACAAGCTCAACCAGCGCAAGCCGGGATCCAGGTTTCGACGAGCTCAACCAGCGCAGGCCGGGATCCAGGTTTCGACAAGCTCAACCAGCGCAAGCCCGTGCCCGCACATGAGTCCGGCCCAGGACCGCCCTTGCGGGCGGCACCGGGCCGGACGTCGAGTGAAGCTGTGCCGCTACCGGCCTGTGGTGAAGCTCCAGGACGTTCCGATGAGCGGGTTTGCCGCAGCATCCTTGATGCTCGTGGACAGGACCACCGTGTACTTGGTGCTTGCTGCGAGGGTGACGTTGGGGTTCAGCGTGGCGACCCGCGTCGTGGCGTTGTAGCTGACCGCGTAGCTGACGAGTGCTCCCGTGGCCGTGTTCCTTAGGGCGAAGGTTCCACCGCTGACACCGCTGACCGCCTCACTGATGGTTGCCGTCACGTTGGCCGTCCGGCTCACCCCCGTTGCGTTGACCGCGGGCGTCCTGCCGGTCACCGTCGGCCGCGGGCCGGTGGTGAAGGCCCAGGAGGACGCAGCAAGCGGGTTGCCCGCCAGATCCGTGATGCCCGCAGTGACGCTTGCGGTATGCTTCCTGTCGGCAGCGAGGGTAGCCGTTGGGTTCAGCGTGGCAACTCTGGTGGTGGCGTTCCAGCTGACAGGTGAGGCCACGAGGGCGCCCGCACTGTTCTTCAGGGTAAAGGACGCGGTGCCCAGGCCGGAGATGGCCTCATTGAAGGTTGCCGTGACGTTGCCCGTCTGGCTGACCGACATGGAGTTCAGCGCCGGCGCCTTGGCTGTGAGGACGGGCGCCACGGTGTCGACCGTAACGGCAAGGGACCCGGCCGACATCGTTTCGGTGCCGCCTGCAGTAGTTTCACTGGCCGTGATCGTATGGCGACCATTCGCAAGCGCCGCGGTCGGAGTCAGTGAGAAACTGCCGTTCGCTGCAACTGTTGCCGTGCTGCTGGCAACGCCGTCGACGTAGAGCGTTGCGTTCGTGGAATCGGGCAGCGCAACAGCTCCCGCGAAAGTGGGGGTGGCATTGCGGGTGATGTTGTCCGCGTTAGAGCTACCCGTGTCCGAAGCGGCGGTCATGTCGGGGATCGACGGGCCTTTGGCGAGCGGCGCCGTGCACGGTGCGGTTGGGCCGCCGATCTGGCCAAACTCGAAGATGGTGTTTTCAGTCAGGAGCGCCGGGTTGCGCCCGAGCCACATGCCGCGGCTTTCAGCGTTGGCTGGCCTGGATGCCCTGTCCGCATCTGAAAGACCGTCAGCCCCGCCCACAGCTGTGAGACCTGTCCACGTCGCCGTCCAGGTGGTGAGCCCCGGGCCGTCGTAAGCCAGGGTGCCGTCGTCGCCGGCAGCGGCGCTGGCGCGGAGTGTCCGCTTCCCGTTGACGGCGAATGACTGGTTTTTGGCCACAATGCGGGCCTGCAGCTGGTCAATCGGAATCTGTCCGCCGCCTGGCGCGACTGCGGTCCCCTTCATGACGACAGTTCCCGGCCCCGTCTTGGTAGCCTGCTGCGTTACAGTGACGTCCGCCGTGAAAGTCTCGTCGCCCACGTCGGGCGCCGTGAGAATGCGGACGACGTCCCCCGTGCGGATGTCCGGGGTCACTGTGTCCCAGCAGCCACCACCGGGATGGTTAACCTCCACGAGACCGTCAAAGCCGGCAGTTGTCGGGTCATCCTGCGGCACCAGACCGGCGGCACTGCCAATGACGGCACCGCCGCGGAGCACCTGGACTGTAGGCCGGTCGCCTGCAGCATAGCCGGATGAAGACACGAAATCCCTGACCGGGAAGACGAGGATTGAGTGCGGCGCGGCCGGCACAGGATTGATGACGGCGAACGCGGGTACGGCCGCGGACTGTGCAGCCAGGACGACTAGCGCCCCCGCGGTGATCCCCGTTGCCAAGCGCTGACGATTGCGTGCAGAATTCATGGAAAGCTCCCCTCCAAAGGCCCAGACTTCACCTGGCTGAACCCCAGCCCGCCGGTGATGCACATCAGGTCCATGGCCCGATGTGGATGCCAGTATCGGAAAGCGACCCTGCGGAAAACCTAGACAGCGGGGCCCGGGTCCCCCGAATGGGGGTGCCCGGGCCCCGTGCCCTGCTTCGCTACGCGTCCACCAGGTCCTCGTCCACTTCCTCGAACTCCACGGCCGCCACGATTTCCTTGGTCTCCGGGTTGAGCATGAAGGCCTCATCGTCCTCTTCAATCATGAGGAAGTAGCCGTGGTCCGTGCTGAAGTGCCAGGCCAGGACCGTCTCGCCGTTGTGCTCGTAGTTGGGATCGCCCATGGTGATCTTCTGCAGCGCGTAACCTGCGATGCCGCACAGCTCGCGGATGATGACCTCGAACTCAGGGGCGTTATCCAATGCTTCCTCCTCGGCTTCGGCACGGCGCTCGTCGAGGTCCGGGATCTGGGCCACGCGCATCGCGATATGGGCGGTGAGCTCGACCTCGGTCAGGACCAGCAGTCCTTCCTGGCCCCGAAGCCAGGCTGCGTTGAGGCCGGTGACGTCCTCGGTTTCCAGCAGCGATTCGAATTCGGCGTCGAGGTCTTCCATGGCCTGGACGGCCTCCGGCAGTTCCCCGTCAGACTCTGCGTCCCATTCGCCGTCCAGGTAGATGTCCGCTTCCTCGTCCGCGAGGGAATCGAAGGCCGCCGCGGTGCGGTTGAACAGCTCCAGGTGGGCTGTGGCGCCCATTCCTTCGAGGCCGTCGCGGACGTAGGTATCCAGCTCTTCACGCTCCGGCGCGGTGAAGACGTACTGTGCAAAGCCGCCGCCCAGTGACTGGGTCACGTAGAAGTCCACGAAGTAGCTGCGCAGGGCGTTGGGCGCGATCTCCCCGGAGTTGAGGAGCTCTTGGTACATCGTGTTCACCACGGAGACGTTGGCGTCAACAATCTCGTCGTTGCCGGCCTCGGTGCCTTCAAGGGTCAAAACGACAGGGTATTCGCTGGAAGTCATGGGAAATCCTCACTGCAGAAAGCCGGTGGTGCTCAGGACCCTTTCAACGTACGCGCCGACACTTGCCCGGCGGTTGAGTGGGAGGTGAACGCCAGGCGAAGTTTCAGGGCACCTCCCGGCTGACTAAGATGGATCAGATAACCTGCAGATTTTTGACCTGCTGAAAGTAGCGCGCACCATGCCATCCAAACCGGACGAGAGTGCGGCACTGGCAATCCAGACCCCCGCGATCAACGACCGCTCCCTCGCGGCCGGACTCGCGTATGCCATGGGCAGCCGCGTGTCCGGGATCTCGTTCGACGCCGTCACGGGGCTGATGCTGGGCAAGGTGCGCGGCGGCGCCGACTTGCCGTATTCGACCACGGCTAAACTCGTGCGGAGAGCCGCTGGCTGGAGCTGCACGGTGGGTGTCTGCAGCTGTCCCGTCCGCAAGGACTGCAAGCATGTGGCCGCGCTGCTGTTCGCCGCCGAGGACAATCCTGCCATCCGGGTTAAGCTGCTGGCTCCGGCGGAGGTTTCCCGGCTGTCGCGCGAGCCGTCCGGTCCGGAGCTCGCGGACTGGGAGCAGGCGCTGAGCCCGCTGATTTCACAACCGGGCATTACCCAGTCCACCGGCGGCATCCCGCTGGCCCTCCAGTTCGAGGTGGAGGAACCGGCCCCGCATTTCTCCTACACCGGCCGCCGGGATCCGCTCCGCAGCGTCCGCCAGCTCAAGGCCCGCCCGGTGATCATGGGGGCCAAGGGCAAGTGGATCCGTGGCGATGTCTCCTGGAACACGCTCAGCTACCTGAATTTCCGGCGCGAATGCAACGAGGCCCACGTGGAGTGGATGCAGGCCTTCCTCGTTGCCCATACGTCGGCCGCCAGCCGGGTGCACTCGTCGACCGCCCTGTGGCTGGGGATGAACACCTTTGCCGGCAAGAACCTGTGGAGCCTGCTGGATGAGGCCAAGAAGATCGGCGTGGCCCTGGTCCACAGCCGTGGGCAGGAGCCGGTCCGGATCGCAGAAGTGCCTGCCGCCGTCGGCCTTAATCTGAGCCGTTACGGCTCCGGCGTGGATGGTGCAGCGGTGGATGTCGCAGCGGCGACGGACAACGCGGCGGCGAATGGCGCCAGGTCCAGGACGTCCGACGGCGGCGGGCTGGAGCTTGCGCCCACCATCACCGTTGAGGGCGCGGAGGTGGATCCGGCATCGGTGGGAACCATCGGCCGCCCGGCGCATGGCATCTTCATAACCTCCGGCGGGGATGCGCTGCCCGGCGTTGCGGCGGACACCGTGATCACCCTGGCGCCGCTCGAAAGCGGCCTGAGCGAAGAACTCCTGACGTTCGTCACGGCCGGGAGCACCCTTCACATCCCAGCCCGCGACGAAAGCCGCTTCCTCACAGGGTTCTACCCGAAGCTGAAGCAGACGGCCCGGGTTACGGCGTCGGACGAATCGGTTGAACTGCCCACCCTGGCCATCCCCACCCTGTCCCTGCTGGCCAATTACGGCGCCGACCACCGCCTCAGGCTGCACTGGGAGTGGCACTACAAGTCCGGAAACCTCGTCACCGCGCAGCCGCTGTGGCGGCACCCGGGTGACCACGGCTACCGGGACGACCCCGCCGAAGCGAGGATCCTTGAGGCCGTGGGTCAGCCCTGGGATGTTGTGCCGGCGCTGGGTGAATCCGCTACGGGCGGCTGGGGCACGCCGCGGCTTGCGGGCACCGCCGAACTCAGCGGCCTGGACACGCTGGCCTTCACCGAGGAAGTCCTCCCCCGCCTGCAAAACACCGCAGGCGTCGATGTGGACACATCCGGCGATATCGCAGACTACCGCGAGGCCGAGGAAGCCCCGGTGGTGGCGATTTCGACGAAGGCGACGGACCAGCGGGACTGGTTCGACCTCGGCATCGTGATCACCCTCGAGGGCCAGCCTGTGTCCTTCGCGGCGCTGTTCTCGGCCCTGGCGGCCGGGCAGACACGCATGCTGCTCCCCAGCGGTGCGTACTTCTCCCTCGACCTCCCCGAGCTGCACCAGCTGCGGGCGCTGATTGATGAAGCCCGCGCCCTGCAGGACAACAAGGACGCCCCGCTGCAGATCAGCCGCTTCCAGGCGGGCCTGTGGGACGAGCTGGCGCAGCTGGGAATCGTGGACGAACAGGCGGCCGCCTGGCGTGAGGCGGTAGGCGGACTGCTTGAGGGCGGAGTGAACGGCCTGCCGCTGCCTGCCACGCTGAACGCCGACCTGCGCCCCTACCAGCTGGAGGGCTACAACTGGCTGACCTTCCTGTACCGGCACGGGCTGGGCGGGGTGCTGGCGGACGACATGGGCCTCGGCAAGACCGTCCAGGCTCTGGCGCTGATGTGCGCCGCCAAGGACCACGCCGCTGCTGGTGCTGCTCCGGTTGAGGACACGGCAACGCCCGACGGCGCCGCGCCCTTCCTGGTGGTGGCGCCCACGAGCGTCGTGGGCAACTGGGAGGCGGAGGCCGCGCGCTTCGCGCCGGGCCTCACCGTGCGGGCCATCGGCGAGACCTTCGCGAAGAACGGGGTGGACCCCGCCGAGGCCATGGCCGGGGCGGACATCATCATCACGTCCTATGCGCTGTTCCGGATCGACTACGACGCTTACGCCTCGCGGCAGTGGGCCGGGCTGGTGCTGGACGAGGCGCAGTTCGTGAAGAACCACCAGTCAAAGGCCTACCAGTGCGCCCGCAAGCTGCCGGCGGCGTTCAAGCTCGCCATCACCGGCACCCCGCTGGAGAACAACCTGATGGAGTTCTGGGCGCTGACATCGATTGTGGCGCCGGGCCTGTTCGCGAGTCCCAAGCGGTTCGCCGAGTACTACCAGAAGCCGGTGGAAAAAAACGGTGACAAGGGGCAGCTGGACAAGCTCCGCCGTCGGGTCCGCCCCCTGATGATGCGCCGGACGAAAGAGCAGGTCATCCACGACCTGCCGCCCAAGCAGGAGCAGATCCTTGAAGTGGTGCTGAACCCCCGGCACCAGAAGGTCTACCAGACACACCTGCAGCGGGAACGGCAGAAGATCCTGGGCCTGATCGACGACGTCAACAAAAACCGCTTCACCATTTTCCAGTCGCTCACACTGCTGCGGCAGCTAAGTCTGGATGCGTCGCTGGTGGACGCGTCGCTGTCCGGTGTGCGATCCAGCAAGCTGGACGTCCTGTTCGAACAGCTCGAGGACCTGGTGGCCGAAGGCCACCGGGCGCTGATCTTTAGCCAGTTCACGGGTTTCCTAGGGAAGGTCCGTGAGCGCCTCGTCGAGGAGAACATCGAGTTCTGCTATCTCGACGGCGGAACCCGGAACCGCACCGACGTGGTGAACGAGTTCAAGAACGGCGCGGCCCCGGTGTTCCTGATCAGCCTCAAGGCCGGCGGCTTCGGGCTGAACCTGACCGAGGCCGACTACGTGTTCCTGCTGGACCCGTGGTGGAACCCCGCCTCCGAAGCCCAGGCCGTGGACCGCACGCACCGCATCGGCCAGGCCAGAAACGTGATGGTCTACCGGCTGGTGGCCAAGGACACCATCGAGGAGAAGGTCATGGCGCTGAAGGCGAAGAAGTCGCAGCTCTTCGCCGACGTGATGGAAGGCGATGCCCTGTCCGGCGGTTCGCTGACCGCTGAGGACCTGGCCGGGCTGTTCAACGACTGACAACCTGCCGGGACGACACGAATCAGGCCGCGGCCGGTGCAGTCCGGGGCGGCAGCGCAGCCAGCTTCATGAGCCGCCGGCCCAGCGCCTTGCCCTTGCCCTTCCACCAGCTGTCCTCATCGTTGTCTGTGTACCACCGGTAGGTCACGACGACCAGCACAAACATCCCGGCAGTGACGTCCGGCCATACGCCGGACGCCGCCGCGATCAGCACCTTGATCGCCGTGACCAGGATCGCCGGCGGCGCCAGCGTCCGGAAGACGGTGTTGGCCACGTAGCGGCGGTGGGAACGGGGCACGGAGAGCACCCGGACCATGTCGAAGCAGGCGCACACGACGACGAGGACCTGCCCCAGTGTCAAAAGGACCGTGCCCGGCAGGGAGGCTGCGAATTGCACCGCCGATGCCAGTCCGGAGCTCATGGCCTGCTCCAGGACGATTCAAGACCGGATGCCGCGGATCCTTGCCGGGACCCGGCCCGCCTGGCCGAAAAGTACATTTCGTTGCCCCCGTCACTGTGACTGTTGCCCTGCCAGACCAATTCAACGACCCGCCGTACCCTTAAGTCACGGTGGGCAGCTACCCGTCTTTTGTGCCGCAACTACCCGGAATTACTCGGCAGTACGCAGGCAGTCCGCAGTCGGGCCCGGGTGCAGCATCCCCTGAAGCGATGCTTGACCCGCTGCCGGCACGCATGTCATGGTTGCAAGCCTGGCGTCCAGCGCCTCCGTGCGGCGGTCACGCCACCGCGCAACGTCAGCCGACAGACCAGAACGGACAGACGCATGACGAGACTGTTGATAGTCGGCCCTCCCGGGTCGGGCAAAGGCACCCAGGCGCACCGCCTCAGCGAAAAGTTGGGCATCCCGGAGATCTCCACCGGGGACATGTTCCGAAGCCACCTGAGTGACCAAACGCCTCTGGGCAACCAGGCCAAAAAATATCTCGATGCCGGCGACCTTGTGCCCGACCACATCACTACGGCGATGGTGCGGGAGCGGTTGCAGCAGGACGACACGGGGAACGGCTTCCTGCTCGACGGTTACCCCCGAACCCTGAGCCAGATGGAGAACCTGGACGGCATTCTCGAGAGCAGCGGGAAAACCCTGGACGCTGTTCTGGAAGTCACCGCTGATGACGACGAGATCGTCCGCCGGCTCCTTCTCCGTTCCGGGGCCGAAGGGCGCAGCGATGACACCGAGAGCGTCATCCGTCACCGCCTGCAGCTTTACCGCGAAGAGACCCAGCCCGTCATCGCACGCTACGGCCGACGCGGCATACTGGTCTCCGTCGATGGCACCGCCGACGTCGACCACGTCACCGCCAGCGCGCTGAAGGGGATCGAAACCGTCAAAGCGCGGACTGCCACCTGACAGCCGCGCCGGCGCATTTCTCCAGCCGCGGCCAACACCGCGGGGCGCTTCACACCGCTTTCCACGCATACCGCCGCTCGGGACGTCCGACGCCGTACTTGAGGGTCACATCCACCAGCCCCTCATCGTTGAGGTACTCCAGGTAGCGCCGCGCACTCACCCGGGAAGTGCCGACCAGGACGGCCAGCTCAGCCGCGGAAACGTCCCCCGGGGCCGCGTGCAGCGCCCTCTCCACCACCTGCAGCGTCTCGGCGCTGCATCCCTTCGGCAGCGGCCGGTCCCCGCGCTCCAGGCCGAATACCCGGTTGACGTCGGCCTGTTCCGCCACATCTTTCGAGGAGGTAAGGCTCTGGTAGGCATTCCGGTAATGCTCCAGGCGTTCCTGCAGGTCCGTCTGAGAGAACGGCTTGATCAGGTAATGCACGATCCCGCCGCGCAGGGCACGCCGCACCGTCTCCACTTCCCGGGCGGCGCTGATGACCAGGACGTCCAGCTCGGGCGCCACCTCCCGCAGGCGGTGCATCAGGTCCAGCCCGTTGATGTCCGGAAGATGGATGTCCAGCAGTACGAGGTCAGGCTGGAGCCTGGTCGTTTCCAGAATCGCCTGCGCCCCGGTATGGGCAACACCGACGACGGCGAAACCCGGGGTGCGCTGGATGAATCCGGCGTGGACTTTGGCAACCATGAAGTCGTCGTCAACAATCAGGACACTGATCATGGCCGCCCTCCCTTACCCTTGTGACCGATGGGAAAAAGCTCCGCCGTGAACACTGCGCCGGCGTCGTTGTGTACCGTGAGTCGTCCGCCCCGGCGCTGGCAGACCACCCGCGCAAGCGCGAGGCCGTAGCCGCGGCCGCCGTCGGACGAATTCTTGGTGCTGAATCCCTGCCGGAAGATGTCATCCATGACGTCCGCCGGGACGCCCGGACCGGAGTCCCGCACCACAACCCGCACACCGCCGTCGGCCTCCTCGATGAGCACCTCCGCCTCGGCGTCGAAAGCGGCATTCGTGACTGCATCGAGCGCGTTGTCCACAAGGTTGCCCACCACGGTGGTCAGGTCCCGGGACAGCTCCTCATCCACTCTGCCCAGCCGGGACTCCGGCGCAAGTTCAAGCGAAACGCCGCGCTCGGCGGCAAGGCTCGACTTCGCGATGAGCAAGGCTGCCAGGGCTGGATCTTCAATCCGGCTGGTCACTTCATCATTGAGGCGCGTGCGGTTGGACGTAGTGCCGTTCACGAACTGGACGACGGCGTCATACTCGCCGATCTGGATCAGCCCGGAAATCGTATGGAGCTGGTTGGCGAATTCATGCGCCTGCGCGCGGAGGGTGTCCGTGGCCGTCCGCGTCGTGCCAAGCTCCCGTTCGAGGGAGGCCAGTTCCGTCCGGTCGCGCAGCGTGGTCACCGAACCGATGACGCGCCCGTGCGAGCGCATGGGCATCCGGTTCAGCACCAGCAGGTTCTCCCCCACCAAGACCAGGCGGTCCGGACCGGGCTGGTCCTGCGTCAGCACTTCCTTCAGGGCGGGCTGCACCCTCAGGCTGCCAAGACTCTTGCCCACGCAGTCGTCGGGCAGGCCCAGCAGGCGCCGGGCACTGTCATTAACCACAGAGATCCGCTGTTGGGGGTCGAGCGCCACCACTCCCTCCTTGAGTCCGTGGAGCATGGCTTCGCGGTTCTCGACGAGGCCGGTGATCTCATCCGGCTCCATGCCCAGGGTCTGACGCTTGACCCGCCGGGCCAGCAGCAGCGATCCCGCCAGGCCCAGGACGCTGGCAACGCCCAGGTAGGTCAGCAGGTTCGGAACGGCATCGCCCAGCCGCTCCAGCACGGACGGGAAGTTCCTGCCGACGGCGGCTATGCCCACCATCTTGCCCCGGTCGTCCAGCACGGGCACGTGAGCCGAGAGCGCTTCCGAGGCCCCGCTCCCCACCAATCCGGTCCAGGCCCGCCCGGACATCACCACGCTGTCGCCGAGCTCCATCTCGCGGCCCTCCTGTGATGGGTCCCAGGACGTCACTACCGTCCTGTCAGCGCGGGCCAGGGTAACCTGCGAGGAACCCGAGATGGTCCGCACCGACTCTGCAACCGAGGGGAGTGCGGACCCGCTGCCCGGCTGGGCGTTTGCCAGCAGGCTGCGGACCGTCGGATTGGCAGCCAGCGTCTCGGCGGCCGACAGCGCACGGCGCCCTTCGATCCGTTCAAAGGTTGCAGCGGACTGCGCCAGCGAGATTGCCACCACCGCCACCAGCACTGCCAGCACAATCAGCAGCTGGAGCCTGAGATACTGCCCCGCGAGGGACATTCCTCGCCGTCGAGTCATGTGCTGCTGTCTTCCTTGTGTTTTCGGGTGGGGCGGGAGGTCTTCACCGCGCCCGCGGTTCCCCGCCGTCTGCATCGCGGTGGGGTGAACTATACCCCACACGGGCCGGCTGATTTTCGCCGGCATGCGAGGCTTCTTCGAGCGCTGCCGCGGCTCCGTTTGCGCCCCGTTGCACCTCTGATTGCAGTCCGGAAACGTGAACGCAATGAACTTAACTTTCTCTGGTTACACAAGAGTGAGCCGCGTCACCTTGGGCCCTAGCATCGGAGAACCCCGATCAAACGGATCAACGAGAAGAGGAACAACATGCGCGGATTCAGCGCATTGCGCGTGGCTGCAGTCGCTGCAGGCATCGCCCTATTGGCTACAGGCTGCGGCGCAACCGGCAAGACTGCCGCAGGCCCGTCCACCGCCGCTGCGGACAGCTCCCCCCTGGCGGGGCTGCGCATCATGGTGCCCAACACTCCCGGCGGTGGCTACGACACCACGGCCCGAGCAGCGGCGAAGGTCCTCGAAGACGAGAAGCTCGCCACGAACCCGGAGGTCTTCAACCTCGCCGGCGCAGGCGGCACCGTGGGCCTGGCCCGCATCGTGAACGAAAAGGCCAACGGCGACCTCACCATGCTGATGGGTCTGGGCGTCGTCGGAGCCAGCTACACCAACAAGTCCGAGTCGAAGCTGACCGAGACCACTCCACTGGCCCGCCTCATCGAGGAGCCCGGCGCCATCATGGTGTCCAAGGACTCGCCGTACAAGACCATCGACGACCTCGTGGCCGCATGGAAGAAGGACCCGTCCAAGGTAAGCGTGGGCGGCGGCTCCTCCCCCGGCGGCCCGGACCACCTCCTGCCCATGCAGCTCGCGGGTGCGGTGGGCATCGACGCCACCAAGGTCAACTTTGTCTCCTACGACGGCGGCGGTGACTTGCTCCCCGCCATCCTCGGCAACAAGCTGGGCTTTGCTGCCTCAGGCGCCGGGGAATACCTCCAGCAGATCAAGACCGGAGACATCCGCGTCCTGGCCACCAGCGGCGAAAAGAAGCTTGAGGGCGTTGATGCCCCCACGCTCAAGGAGTCCGGCATCGACCTGGTCTTCACGAACTGGCGCGGCATCGTGGCTCCTCCCGGAATCAGCGACGCCGACCGTGACGCCCTGATCGCCACCCTCAAGAAGATGCACGAGTCGGCGTCCTGGAAGGAATCCCTGAAGACACACAGCTGGTCCGACGCCTTCATCACCGGTGATGAATTTAAGTCCTTCCTCACGGAACAGGACAAGCGCGTTGCCGACGTTCTGACGAAGCTCGGCCTGGCGTGACCTCCTTGTCATCCCGCCTCAAAGGCCGCTCCGAGCTGGGCGTCGCCGCCCTGCTCGGGGCGGCCGGCGCCGTGGTCCTCCTGGATGCAGCGCGCCTGGTCACGCCCTACTCCCAGTCGGACCCCGTGGGCCCCAAGACCCTGCCCGTCATCGTGGGAGCGCTCCTGCTCGTCTCGGCCGTGATGCTGGCCGTGAATGTCCTCCGCGGCGGCCACGGCGAGGCCGAAGCGGGCGAAGACGTCGACCTGAGTCATCCCGCGGACTGGAAGACCGTCCTCCCGCTGGCCGGCGCCTTCATTGCCAACATCCTGCTGATCGACTGGGCCGGCTGGGTCATCTCCGGAACGGTGCTCTTCTGGGGCAGCGTCTGGGCCCTCGGAAGCCGCCACTATGTCCGCGACGGGCTCATCTCGCTGGCCCTGGCGCTGCTGACGTTCTACGGCTTCTACCTCGGCCTGGGCATCGCCCTTCCGGCCGGACTCCTTGAAGGGATTCTCTAGATGGACATCCTGTCCTCACTGATGGACGGGTTCGCGACGGCGCTGACCCCCATCAACCTCCTCTACGCCCTGATCGGCGTCATCCTCGGCACCGCAGTCGGCGTCCTCCCCGGCATCGGGCCGGCCATGACCGTGGCATTGCTCCTGCCGGTGACCTACGTCCTGGAACCCACCAGCGCCTTCATCATGTTCGCCGGCATCTACTACGGCGGCATGTACGGCGGCTCCACCACCTCCATCCTGCTCAACACTCCGGGTGAGTCGTCGTCCGTGATTACCGCGATCGAGGGCAATAAGATGGCCAAGGCAGGCAGGGCCGCGCAGGCCCTGGCCACGGCAGCCATCGGCTCCTTTGTGGCCGGCACCATCGGCACGGCGCTGCTGGTGGTTTTCGCCCCCATCGTGGTCCAGTTCGCAGTCAGCCTCGGCTCCCCCAGCTACTTCGCCATCATGATCCTGGCCCTGTTGGCCGTCACCGCCGTCCTGGGCGCGTCCCGGCTGCGCGGCTTCGCCTCGCTGGGTCTCGGCCTGGCCATCGGCCTCGTGGGCATCGATTCCGTCAGCGGTCAGCGGCGCCTCACCTTCGGCCAGCCGCTGCTGGCCGACGGGCTGGACATCGTGGTGGTCGCCGTCGCCATCTTCGCCGTCGGCGAGGCCCTGTGGGTGGCGGCGCACCTGCGCCGCACTCCGCTGCAGATCATTCCCGTCGGCCGGCCCTGGATGGGCAAGGAAGACTGGAAGCGGTCCTGGAAACCCTGGCTGCGCGGGACGGCCCTCGGCTTCCCCTTCGGCGCGCTCCCAGCCGGCGGCGCCGAAATCCCCACCTTCCTCTCCTACGTGACCGAGAAGCGGCTTTCGAAGCACCCGGAGGAGTTCGGCAAGGGCGCCATCGAAGGCGTCGCCGGACCCGAAGCGGCCAACAACGCCGCGGCAGCGGGCACCCTGACCCCGATGCTCGCCCTCGGTTTGCCCACCAACGCCACGGCCGCCGTCATGCTGGCCGCCTTCGTCCAGTTCGGCATCCAGCCCGGACCCCTCCTGTTCGCCAACGAAGGCCCGCTGGTCTGGGCGCTGATCGCCAGCCTGTTCATCGGCAATACGCTGTTGCTGCTGGTCAACCTTCCGCTGGCCCCGGTGTGGGCGAAGCTCCTGCGGCTCCCCCGCCCGTACCTTTACGCCGGCATCCTGTTCTTCGCCACCCTGGGCGCGTACTCCGTGAACCTCCAGTCGTTTGACCTGGTGATCCTGCTGGTCCTGGGCGCCCTCGGCTTCATGATGAGGCGCTACGGCCTGCCGGTGCTGCCCCTCATTCTCGGCGTGATACTGGGGCCGCGCCTGGAAAAGCAGCTCCGTCAGACGCTGCAGCTCTCCGCCGGCGACGTCTCCGGACTCTGGAGCGAGCCGATCGCCGTCGTCGTGTACATCCTGGTGGGAATCATCCTGGTCTGGCCGCTGCTGCTGAAGGCGTGGCGCCGCGCCCGCCCCCGCCAGCTGGCAGCCGTCGGTACTTTCGCTGACAGCCCCCTTGTGGACGGCCCCCTCGCGGACAGCCCTACCGCGGCACGGTCGACGGCGCACAGCCCGACGGCGGCCGACTCGACGGCGGCCCGCGACAGCCAGGCAGTTGCCACCGACGGCCGGGAAAACGCGGAGACCCACGCGGTCACCCACGTCAGCAACGGACAGGAGAAACAGTGAGCATCATCGTCGGGTACGTTCCCACGGCAGAAGGCGCAGCAGCCCTGGACCGGGCGATCGCCGAGGCCCGGAGAAACCAGAGCCGGCTCGTCATCATCAATTCCTCGCGGGGCGACGCCCTGGTGGACAAACGCTACGTCCAGGCCGAGGACCTCAACGCAGTCACCGAGCGGCTGGAACGAGAGGGTGTGGAGCATCTCGTGCTGCAGCCGGTCCGCGGGAATGATGCAGCCAACGAGGTGCTGGAAGCCGCAGAGAAGTACCGCGCCGACCTGATTGTCATCGGCCTCCGGAAGCGCACGCCGGTGGGAAAGCTGATCATGGGCAGCACGGCGCAGCAGATCCTGCTCGAAGCCTCCTGCCCGGTGCTGGCGGTCAAGGCCGGCGCCTGACACTGCGGCGGAGCAATCACCAGCCCGCCACACGCACCCCGTCAACAACCACGCCTCGGGCCGGTGTCCGATCCATTGGGATCCGGATACCGGCCCGAGGCGCTTTGAAAGGACCATAATGACTGTTTGCGCCCCCGATCTCCGGGCCCGTCCAACGTGGCCGCCCCGTGAACCCGTAGCCAACTGGGCAACGCTCAACCGTCCGGTACCGTAAAGCCATGAACCAGTACCGGCTAGCCATTCTGGACGACTATCAAGGCGTCGCGGAGGACTTCGCCCCGTGGAGCTCCCTGGCGCAGCGGGGCGTCGCCGTTACGGTGTTCGGCGGGCATTTCGCCTCCGAAGCCGAAACCGCGGCGGCCCTCGCGGACTTTGACATCGTCATAGCCATGCGGGAGCGCACGCCGTTTCCCCGCAGCGTCATCGGGCAGCTGCCCAGGCTGAAACTGCTGGTGACCACTGGCGCCGCCAATGCGGCCATCGATCTGGAGGCGGCAACCGACCACGGCATTGTGGTGTGCGGCACCGGCGGCTCACCCACAGCCGCGCCTGAACTGACGTGGGCACTGCTGCTGGCTTTCGCCCGGAACCTGACCGCGGAAGAGGCCTCCTTGCGCTCCGGCCACTGGCAGACCGCCATCGGGTTCGAGCTGTCCGGAAAGACCCTGGGAATCGTTGGGCTGGGAAAGATCGGGAAGCGCATCGCCGCCTACGGCCGCGCCTTCGGGATGGACGTGCTGGCCTGGAGCCAGAATCTGACGGAGGAAACCGCCGCGGCGGCCGGTGCCCGCAGGGTCAGCAAGGAAGAACTCTTCATAGAGTCCGACGTCGTGTCCCTGCACCTGCGCCTGTCGCCGCGTTCGGAGGGGACAGTTGGCGAACGCGAACTGCAGCTCCTCGGCCCCGAAGGTGTCCTGGTCAACACCGCCCGCGGCGCGCTCGTCGACGAGACTGCTCTCGTCTCCGCCCTGCAGGAGGGGTGGATCCGCGGGGCGGCCATTGACGTGTTCGACCAGGAACCGCTTCCGGCGGGACACGCCCTGCTGGCCGCGCCCCGAACGCTCCTGACGCCCCATCTGGGCTATGTCACGCAGGAGAGCTACCGGGCCTTCTTCGGCGGCGCGTTCGAGGATGTAACGGCCTGGCTGGACGGCGCCCCGGTCCGGACGCTGACGCCCTGACGAACCGCAGCGGTCACGCGGTCACGCGGTCCGGAAGGGCCGCCGTAGGGCGTTCATTCCCGTTCAATCGTGACGGTGCCGGCATCGCCGTCCACGTGGATTAATTGGCCGCTGGCCAGACGCTGGGTGGCCACGCCGGTGCCGAGAACCGCGGGGATGCCGTACTCCCGGGCCACGATTGAGCTGTGGCTCAAAGGGCCTCCAACGTCGGTGACCACCGCCGAAGCCATGGCGAACAACGGAGTCCAGGCCGGAGTGGTCATGCGGGCGACGAGCACCTCACCGGGCTGCATGGTGGCGAAGTCTTCGGGGCCGGCCAGCAGCCGTGCTGGCGCTGTCACCTGACCTGAGCTGGCGCCGGTCCCCGAGATCCGGTCGCCGCGCTGCTGCTGGGAACCGGCCGGCATCATCTTTCCGAACGCACGGTCTGCCCAGCGGCTTTCGGGCAGCATCTGCGGCGCCGCGGCCTTCCGCTGCCCGCGCCACAGCATCTTGCGCTGGGCCACGGCCTCCGCGCGGACGGGCTGCCCGGCACCGCTGATGGCCGCACCGGGAGTGGCCAGTCCGAAGTCGATGGCATGTCGGAGTTCGTCGAGCCGCAGCCAGAAGATGTCCCCGGGCTCTATGATGACGCCCGAGCCGACCAGCCGTTGTCCAAGCTCCAACAGCATCCGCCGCATCAGCGGCCAGGCCAGGCCGATGTCCGCCAAGGCATCCTCACGGACGGGCGCTGCCTTCTGTGCCCAGCGCAGCAGCCGGTTGAACGAGGCGCGCCGGGCGGGGTCCAGCCGCTCCCGGACCAGCCGGCTCTGGTCCTCCCGGCGGGACGCCGAGAGCTGCTGGCGCTGGTAGGGGTTGTTGCCCTGCCCGCGCACGAAAAATTTCAGGGTTTCCAGCAAGGCCGAAGGATCATCGGCCGGAACCGGATTGACGAAGTCAAGGTTGTAGACGGCGTGCCCGAATTGGTCCAGATGCCGCTGAAACCGCTTGGTCCACTGCTCCCACGCGGCGGGGTCGACGCCTGCTGGCGGAGTCCCCGTGCGGACTGCCGCCGCCACCGCTGCGGCGGAGCCCTCCGTGATGGCGGCGGCAAGCGCCGGGCGTCCACGGGCCCAGGCCGCCAGGTCGTAGAGCGACTTCTCCGCCCGGATGGGCTCACTGTCATAACCCAGCAGGAATGTCTGGCCCGGCGGGTCGCCGTCGCGGCGGACCAGCCGGTCATAAAACGCCCGGAACAGGATCTCACTCGTTGCTGCGATCGGAATGACCGACTGCACCGCGGTGTAGTACACGGTGCCGGCGTCCAGCAGGGCCGAGATCCCCTTGAACAGTTCCGACGCCGGCAGGTCCGTCAGCGGCTTGGATGCCCACGACTTCACGATGCCCCGGTAGCGGGGGTGGGAATGGTCCCGCCATCCCCTGATGCCCATATGCGCCTTGCCGCGAGCCAACGCGGCAACGGCGGTCAGGGACTTGCCCATCACCCGCCACATTCCCGTGGAGCTGTAGTAGTAATACGCATATCCGTTAATCGTGGGCAGGGACACGTCTCCGTCCCGCACGACGTCACTGCCGACCGCCTCCCTCAGCAGTGCCTTGAGGGACCGGGTCACCGAGCCGTCGATGAGGTCGGCGAACAGCGGTGAGAGCGGATCCGGCAACTGCTCCACAATGCTCGCCCGGAAGTACAGACCCTTCGGATAGGGCAGCTCCCAGTCAGTCGGGGTATCGGCCGACGGTTCAGGCAGCGCGGTGATCGGCCTGGCCTGCACGATGAAAAACTCCCCGCCCGCCCGCGCCCATTCGATGTCCTGCGGCGCCGCGAAATGCTCCGCGATGGCCGTTCCCTGGCGCGCCAGAGCGGCCGCCGCGGCGTCGTCGAGCACCGGCTCCCGGCGCTTCGGCTCCGGGACCGGCTGCTCAGCGGTCCCATCTTTGGAGTAGGCCGTCATGACCTCTTTGTCAGCAGTGAGCCGCGACAGGATCCGGCCCGCGGCAGGGTCCACCACGATGTCGTCGGTGGTCACGGCCCCGCTGACCACGGACTCCCCCAGCCCCCAGGCGGCACTGACCACCACCTGGTCGCGGCGGCCGTTGGCCGGGTTGGCAGTGAACATCACTCCGGCGGAGTCGGACTCGACCATCTGCTGGATCACAACCGCCAGCCGCACTGTGGCCGGGCCGAGGCCTTCGCGGGCCCGGTAGGCCATGGCGCGGGCGTTCCACAGCGATGCCCAACAGGCAATCACCGAGGCAGCCACGGCCTCAGCACCGCGGATGTTCAGGTAGGTGTCCTGCTGGCCGGCGAAGCTTGCGGAGGCCAGGTCTTCGGCCGTGGCCGAGGACCGGACCGCCACCGGGATATCCTCACCCGAGGCGTCCGGAAGGGCGTGGCGGAGACGGCTGTAGGCCTCGCTGAGTTCGCGGGCGATTCCGGGTGGCATCACGCGGCCCGAAAACAGGGAGCGGATCTGCTGCGCCGCACCGTCGTAGTCCTGCTGCGGCGCGTCGGCGGGAAGAGTGGCAAGTTCCAGGATCCGCGCGCCGAGTCCGTTGGCCTCGACGAAGTCAGCGTAGGCGGCTGTGGTGAGCACGAAGCCCCGTGGCACATGAAACCCTGCCTGGGTGAGTTCGCCGAGGTTTGCTCCCTTGCCTCCGGCTTCCTCCACGTCGCCGCGCCCGAGCTGATCAAAGTCCTTGATGTAGGTCACGACCGTGCATCCCTTCTGCCCGGGCCACTTACGCCCTGAACGAGACGCCGCGCTGCGCCTGGTTCATCCCATTCTGGCATGCAGGATCACAGCGATCTATGGGTTGTTCGCTCCCCGGGGGCGCCACACCACCACGGCCTGTGACCGTGGCCGGGGCCGCTGGCCGCGGGCAAGGCTGACGACGTCCCCGGCGGCACCGGCGGCAAAGATCCGGGAGTCAATGGAGTCTCGACGTCGGGCCAGTTCCTCGGTCAGCTCGCCCACCCGCCGCTGCAGCGCGGTCACCTGGTTCTCCAGTTGCAGGATGCGCTTGATGCCTTCGAGGGAGACGCCTTCCTGGGACAGGCGCTGCACCTCGCGCAGCATGTTGACATCCCGCTGCGAGTACCGGCGGGACTTGCCCGGCGCACGGCTGGGCGAGACGATGCCCAGCCGGTCATACTGGCGAAGCGTCTGCGGGTGCATGTCAGCCAGTTCGGCCGCCACCGAGATGACGAAGATCGGCTGATCGAAGTTAATGTCCACGGCTGACGCCCGTTTCTAGAGCCGGGCCTTGGCTGCCAGGCCCTCGCGGACGTCCGCGCCGGCGGTGGCGGCGGCAAACGCCTTCACCGCCTCCTCGGCTTCCTTGCTCAGGTTCTTCGGAACGGCGACGTCGATCGTCACCAGCAGGTCGCCGGTGCCCTTGGAGGTCTTCACGCCGCGGCCCTTGACCCGGAGAGTGCGCCCCGCGGGCGTGCCAGCGGGAACGCGGACCCGGACATGCTCGCCGTCGATCGTGGGAACCTCGATGTCGGCGCCCAAAGCAGCTTCCGCGAAGGTGACCGGCACGTGGATGCGGAGGTTGTCGCCGTCGCGCGTGTAAAAGTCGTGGTGTTTGACGTTGACCGTCACCATGAGATCGCCGTTGCCCGCGGGACCGTACTGGCCCTTTCCGCGGACGCGGACCTTCTGGCCGTCCTTGATGCCGGCCGGAACACGGACGTCGATGACTTCTCCGTCCGGCTCGCGCAGGCCGATGGTGGTGCCGCGGATGGAACCGGCGAAGGAGATGCTGGTGGTTGCCGTGCGGTCCGCACCCTTCTGCGGCGCGCGTTGGTACCCGGCAGGACCCCCGGCGCCGCCAAAGCCGCCGCCGAACAGGTCGGCGAACTCGGGCGGGACGCCGCCGGGCGTGCCGAAGCCGCCGGATTGGCGTCCGGCGTTGCCGGTGAAGAGCCCGCCAAAAAGGTCCTCGAAGCCGCCGTTGGCCGTGCTTCCGGCACCGTGCGGAGCGAACCGTGCCCCGCCGCCCATGGCCCGGATGGCGTCATACTGCTGGCGTTCCTCGGAGTCGGACAGCACGGAGTACGCCTCAGAGATGTCCTTGAACTTCTTCTCCGAAGCAGCGTCACCGGAGTTCGTATCCGGGTGGTGCTGGCGCGCGAGCTTCCGGTAGGCCTTCTTGATGTCAGCGTCGGAAGCGTCCTTGGCGATGCCAAGGATCGCGTAAAAGTCCTTGTCCACCCAGTCCTGGCTAGCCAATGGCGTTTCCTTTCAAAGTTTGTGGTTACGTTTCGCTGCGCGGAACATGGGCCCCCGCCCCTTCGCGTGGTGGCTTGGTCCTTACGGACCAAGCCCGATGTCCGCGCCGGGCTGCTGGATGAGGGCCTCGTGGATCGTGGGATCGAACTCCACACCGGTCTCATCGATGCGCACCAGGCCGTACGTCTTGAGCGCGTTCTCCAGCTTGGCGGCGATCGCGGCGAACGGGCCGTCGGTCAGGTCACCGTGCTGGCGGGCGGCGTCGACGTCGTCGAGCACCGGAAGCAACGAGTTCAGGACGCCGATGACGGCCATCTCCCCTGCCACGGCACGGTCGCGTTCGACGCGCTTGCGGTAGTTGACGTACTCCGCCTGGAGGCGCAGCAGATCGTTCTTCAGCTCGGCAGCAGCCGCGGCGTCAGTTCCCTGGGCCACGGATTCCTCCGCCGGCACCTCCACCTGGTTGAGGATTTCCTCAGCCTGGGCGAGGGCGTCGCCGTCCGAATCCGCGGAAGCACCAGCCGGATCGGCCGGCTGCTCTCCCTCGGGGTGGCGGGCCTGCCCGGTCACCGGGTCCACCTTGCGGTGGTCCCGGATAACAGGCTCGTCGCGCTGCCCGCCCTGATGCTCCTGGTCTGGTGAAGGGCTGTGCTCTTCTTCGTTACCGTGATGAGGCATGGCTACTTCTTCTCTTCTTCGTCAACGATTTCGGCGTCGACGATATCTTCATCTGAAGAACCTGCCTTGTCGCCGGCGGGGGCGCCTTCGGCACCTGCTGCGCCGGTGGCGCCGTCCGGGGAACCGGCCTGGGCGTAGATGGCTTCGCCGAGCTTGGTCTGGGAAGCCTGCAGCTTCTCAAACGCGGTCTTTACGGCCGCGTCATCGGTGCCTTCGAGTGCCTTCTTGAGGGCGTCGACGTCGGCCTGGACCTCGGTCTTGACCTCTTCGGGCAGCTTGTCCTTGTTGTCCGCGATCAGCTTGTCCACGGAGTAGGCGAGCTGTTCGGCGGTGTTGCGGGTGTCGGTTGCCTCGCGGCGGGCCTTGTCCTCGGCTGCGTGCTCCTCGGCGTCCCGGACCATGCGCTCGATGTCGTCCTTCGAAAGCGCGGTGCCGCCGGTGATGGTCATGGACTGTTCCTTGCCCGTGCCCTTGTCCTTTGCGGAGACGTGCACGATTCCGTTGGCGTCGATGTCGAAGGTGACCTCGATCTGCGGAACGCCGCGCGGGGCCGGAGCGATGCCGGTCAGTTCGAACGTGCCCAGCGGCTTGTTGTCGCGGGTGAATTCACGCTCGCCCTGGAAGACCTGGATGGCCACGGACGGCTGGTTGTCATCCGCCGTGGTGAAGGTCTCGGAACGCTTGGTGGGGATGGCCGTGTTGCGCTCGATCAGGTGCGTCATCACACCGCCCTTGGTTTCAATGCCAAGGGACAGCGGTGTGACGTCGATCAGGAGAACGTCCTTACGTTCGCCCTTGAGCACGCCTGCCTGCAGGGCCGCGCCGACGGCCACAACCTCATCCGGGTTGACGCCCTTGTTCGGCTCCTTGCCGCCGGCCAGTTCCTTCACGAGGTCGTAGACGGCAGGCATACGGGTGGAACCGCCGACGAGCACGATGTGGTCGATGTCGGAGAGCTTGATGCCGGCTTCCTTGATGACGTCGTGGAACGGCTTCTTGGTGCGCTCGAGCAGGTCCTTGGTGAGGTCCTGGAACTTGGCGCGGGTCAGCTGCTCGTCCAGGTGGACGGGGCCGTCGGGGGTGACGGAGAGGTACTGGAGGGAGACATTGGTGCTGGAAGAGGAGGAGAGTTCCTTCTTGGCCTGCTCGGCAGCTTCACGGAGGCGCTGCAGGGCGATCTTGTCCTTGGACAGGTCGATGCCCTTGACCTTGAGCTGGTTCAGCAGGTACTCAACGACGCGGTTGTCCCAGTCATCGCCGCCCAGGCGGTTGTCACCGGCGGTGGCGCGCACCTGGATGGTGGAGAAGTCATCTTCGTCCTTGCCGACTTCCAGCAGGGAGACGTCGAACGTGCCGCCGCCGAGGTCGAAGACCAGGATGAGTTCGTCTTCCTTGCCCTTGTCCAAGCCATAGGCGAGGGCGGCCGCGGTGGGCTCGTTGACGATGCGCAGGACGTTGAGGCCCGCGATTTCGCCGGCCTCCTTGGTGGCCTGGCGCTCGGCATCGTTGAAGTAGGCCGGAACGGTGATCACGGCGTCGGTGACCTTTTCACCGAGGTAGGACTCGGCGTCGTTCTTCAGCTTCATCAGCACGCGTGCGGAGATTTCCTGCGCGGTGTACTTCTTGTCGTCGATCTGCACGCCCCAGTCAGTGCCCATGTGGCGCTTGACGGAGGCGATGGTGCGATCGATGTTGTTGACGGCCTGGCGCTTGGCGATCTCGCCGACCAGGACTTCGCCGGACTTGGAGAACGCAACGACGGACGGCGTGGTGCGGCCACCCTCGGCGTTGGCAATAACGGTGGGCTCGCCACCTTCGAGAACGGAGACGACGGAGTTGGTGGTTCCGAGGTCAATACCTACTGCACGTGACATGTGTTGCTTCCTTCTTTCTTGGAAACTGTGTGGCCCCGATGCTCGAGCGTGTACGCCTAGTACTTGGCGTGTCGAATCGGGGCTCGCCCACTCCTTGAGCGATCTGCACTCAACTTTACTCAACGGACGATTTAAGTCAATCCAAAGTTGAGTCGACTCGGCTCAAGTTTGCCATTTTGGTGGTCGCGCGCAAACAGTTGGCCCCCGGTGATCCGCGGAACTTGGCGGAACACCGGGGGCCACGACGACGGCGCGAGCACAGTTTCGCTCTGCGTGAACCTGCTCTGGAGGTGCTATTCGAGGCGGCTCCTAGCCCCCGGCGGAGGTGCCGCCGTCGTCATTCCTCGGAGCGTTGACCTGGCCGTCCGTCAGTCCGTCCTTCACCTCACCGGCGGCGCCCCGCTCCCGCGCGGTTCCGGCGGCGCCGTAGTCGCCCTCGGGATATTCACCCTCTTCTTCGCCGGGGAGCTCCTGGCCCAATGTCCCCGCCTTGCCGTAATCGCCTTCGGAGTATTCGCCTTCTTCGGCCTCCGCAGGCACGTCACCGACCACGCCGGCATCGCCGTAGTCACCGGCCGGGTAGTCACCCTTTTCGGCGGCGGCCTCGTCGGCCACCACGCCGGCATCGCCGTAGTCGCCTTCCACGTACTGACCGCTCTCGCCTTCAAGTGCAGGGTTCCTGGAGCTGTTGTGTGTCTTTCCTGCGGTATTGGACTCGCTGTTTTCAGTCATCGCTTGATCACTCCTTGGGAGGACTGGGCGCGTCCGGCCGGACGCACTGGAAGTCTACTCAGATGCGGCGGATGGCAACAGGGCACTGCGGAGGGGTGGCGGGGGTTCAGGGTCCGGCCGGCCGGAAGTCGAAATTGCCCCAGGCGCCAGTGGCGGGGCACCCGTTTTGTTCGGATGCCCCCGCCTTGCCTGTCAGCCGAGATGCAGCGCAGTCCACGAGACTGGCGGCAGAGTGATCGCGACTAGGCCGTCACGGACAGCGACGCTCTTGTTCCTGTTGAGGCCCACGCGGTCTGGATGGTCGAGTGTGTTCTTCGCATAAACGTCCACATCGGAAAGCGTTTGAGCATCCAGGACAATCGCGCCGTTCAGAGAAGTCACGTCTATCGTCACGTTCGCTTCTTCGGTTTGGGAGCGGTTGACCAGAAAGACCGCGGTGGTGCGGGTTTCGGCGTCGAAGGTGGCGACCGCGTCGATGAGAGGGACAGTGCCGTAGACCTCCGTACTGTAGCCGTCGGCTTCCAGTTTGACGTCCAGAGCGGCTCCCTTGGCAAGTTTGGAAGTCAACGCGAAAGGGAAGAAAGTGGTCTGCTTCCATGCAGGGCCGCCCGGTTCGGTCATGATGGGGGCGATCACATTAACCAGTTGCGCAAGGGAGGCCGACGTGACCCTGTCTGCGTGTTTAAGCAGCGAGATCAACAGGTTGCCGAAAACGACGGCATCGGCGACGGAGTACGCATCCTCAAGCAGCCGCGGCGCCGTGGGCCAGTTATCGATGCCTTCGATTTTATCGACCTGCTGGAATCGCTCGAGGTACCAGACGTTCCATTCGTCAAAGGAAATGTTGATGGTCTTGGAGCTGCCGTTGACTGCCTTGACGTGGTCGGCCGTTGCAACCACAGATTCGATGAAGTGGTCCATGTCGGAGGCGGAGGCAAGGAAGGAGCCCAGGTCCCCGTTCTTCTCTTCGTAGTAGGCGTGGCAGGAGATGTAGTCGACGTCTTCGTAGGCGTGGGTTAGGACAACTCGTTCCCATTCGCCGAAGGTGGGCATGTGGGCGCTGGATGAGCCGCAGACGACGAGTTCAACTGACGGGTCGAGCTGCCTCATGGCCTTTGCTGTCTGGGACGCGATCTTGCCGTAATCGTCAGCTGAGCGGTGCCCCAACTGCCAAGGGCCGTCCATTTCGTTTCCAAGGCACCACATTTTGATGCCGAAGGGTTCCTCGCGGCCGTTGGCTGCCCGGCGCTCGGACAGTTCCGTCCCGGAACTGATGTTTGTGTATTCCAGGAGGTCGAGGGCTTCCTGGGTGCCCCGGGTGCCGAGGTTGAGGGCGAGCATCAGCTCGCTGCCTACCTTCTCCAGCCAGGAGCCGAATTCGTGCAGACCGACTTCGTTAGTTTCGGTCGAGTGCCAGGCCAGATCAAGGCGGCGGGGGCGCTGGTCCTTGGGCCCCACACTGTCCTCCCAGCGGAATCCGGAGACGAAGTTGCCGCCGGGGTAACGGATTGCGGAGACACCGAGTTCCTTGACGAGCCCGATGACGTCCGTGCGGAATCCGTCGGCATCTGCACTGGGGTGGCCGGGTTCATAGATTCCGTCGTAGACACAGCGGCCGAGATGTTCAACGAACGAGCCGAACAGGCGGGGATTGACGGGGCCCACGGCGAACTGCGGGTCGATGGTAAGGCGTGCGGAAACCATAGTTTTCTTTCAGGTAAGGGGAAGCACGGAACGGTACGCCGTGCTTAGTGACGACGTTCTATTTGAGGCTGCCGAGGGACAGGCCGCCCTGCCAGTACTTTTGCAGGGTCAGGAAGGCGACGACGAGAGGGATGATGGAGACGAAGGAGCCGACGATGATGAGGCTCCAGAGGGAATGACCGCCGCCGTTATTGGACGAAGCCAGTTGCTCCCAGAGCCCAATGCCAACTGTGAGCGGGTAGAGCTTTTCAGTGGACAGCATGGCCAGCGGCAGGAAGTAGTTATTCCACGTCCCAACTATGGAAAGCAGGAGAACTGTCACAAGAGCGGGGCGCAGCAGGGGCAGAGCCACCTGGAAGAAGGTGCGGAGCTCGCCGGCACCATCCACCCGGGCCGCGTCCAGCAGCTCGTCCGGCACGGCCTCGGCGGTGTAAACGCGCATGAGGTAAACGCCGAAAGGGCTCAGCAGCGATGGCAGGATGACGGCCCATACCGTGTCCGTCAGCTTAAGGTTGGACAGCAGGATAAAGGTGGGGATAACCAGGGCAGTCATCGGGACCATGACCGCGCCCAGCAGCAACGAGAAGGTCAAGTTTCGTCCCGGAAACCTATACTTCGCGAAGCCGTAGCCCGCCAGTACTGAGATCGCCGTGGCCCCCAGCCCGCCGCTAACGGCATATAGCAGTGAATTGCCCAGCCACCGCAGGTACTCTCCGCCGTTGTACGTGAAAAGGTCCTGAAGGTTGGCCACCAGGTTGAAGTTCTTGTCGAACCACATGGCGCCGGAGGAGCCGGCAAAAAGACCCTCCGTGTCCTTCGTGCTCGCCACGAAGAGCCACCAGATAGGGACCAGAAAATACAGAACCAAAACTCCCAGAAACACATGGGCCACCACATTTCGGCGCGGCTTGGGTCGCCGGGCCAGGGCGGGGACGCTGGTCGTGACTGCAGTCATGAGAGGGTGCTCCCTTTTTTGCGGGTGGCGAACATGAAGGCATACACGGCGATAAAGACGATGATGCCGAGGGAAAAGGAAATGGCAGACGCGTAGTTGAACTGGGCGTAGCCAAAGGCCAGGTTGAATGCATAGATGTTGGGCGTGAAGTCCGGTGTGATACTCCCGTTGGCGACTGGGCCGAGGATCTGCGGCTCGGAGAAGAACTGGAGGGTTCCGATCAGAGCAAAAATAAGAATCAGCACGAGCGCAGATGACACCATGGGCACTTTGATCCGGAAGGCCACCTGCCAGGTGGAAGCACCGTCTATCTTGGCCGCCTCATACAGGGAAGGGTCGATTCCCTGCAGGGCCGCGTACACGATAATCATGTAGTACCCGGCCCACTGCCAGGTAACCACGTTCAGCAGTCCGTAGAAGACGTTGTCCTGGCTGAGAAGGAACGGTGCTGAAGCGTGAAAAAGGGAGAACACTTGCTGCATCGGTCCGAACGAGGGACTGTAAAGGAACCCCCACATGAGCGCGCCTATGACGGCCGGCACCGCATACGGCAGGAAGATCATCAGCCGGGAGAACTTGGCCAGTCGTGTCGTGAGGTGGTCCAGGACGAGGGCCGCGGCCAGCGAGACGGCCATTTGCACCGGTATCAGAACTAAGGAAAAACGGACTACGAACCCTACGCCCTTCAGGAATTGCGGATCCGAGAAGGCGTGAAAATAGTTCTCCAGCCCGCTAAATCGCGTACCGGTTGCCAGGCCCTTGGTAAACAGGCTCAGGTAAAGGGCGTAGGCCAGGGGGGCGAGGAGGAACGCGACGAAAACTAACCCGAAGGGGGCAATGAAGAGCCACCCCGTCCGCGCCCTCCGTGCCATCACCGTCTGGATACGGGGAGCCCGTTTGCTGTCCACCTGCTCCGGGCGAGCCGGTAGTTCCTGTGGAGAATCTTGCGTCAAGGGTGTCACCGTTGACCCGTGAACTGCCATGATCTGTCCTGCGTCTTTCTATCGGTCGATCCGGCCTGCTCCGCCAACCATCAGGTCTTCGGAGCAGGCCCGGCTGCTAGTTGACTGTGAATCCCTGGCTCTTCGCGTAGTTCACCATGGTGTTCTGCAGCTCGCTGGCCGCCTCGTCTCCGGTGACTTTGCCTGAATTGATCTTGACCGTCTCGGCCTGCAGTTGCGCGTAGTAGTAGACGGTGAACGGGCTGTAGCTGAAGCCCTTGTAGGAGTTCTCGGCTGGAATATAGATGTCCTTGTTGGCCGTCTGGCCGCTAAAGAAATCGACGCGGTTGTTGATGAACGCAGCCGACTTCAGCACGTTCTGGTTCAGGGGAAAGATGGTCTGGGTCTTCCAGCCATCTGTGAGCGACGCGTCGTCGGCATAGAGGCCTTTGGCCACTTCGGCAGCCAGCTTCTTGTCTCCTGCTTGCGAAGTGACCGCAAAGGTTGATCCTCCCCAGTTCACAGAAACGGGGTTGCTGGCATCCCATTGCGGAAGGGCTGCCACGGCGAACGTGCCCTTCTCTTTTCCTTTGCCCACACCCGAGCCGGTCAGATATCCCGGCGCCCACGCGGCGGAAATATACGTCGCGTATTTGCCGCCGACCATGCCTGAAATGTAGTCGGTGGTGAACTGGTCCTGCGTCCCCACAAGGCCTTTCTTGACGAGCCCGGCCCAGTAGTTCAGCACGTCCTTCGCCGGCTGGCTATCCAGCTGGATTGAAATCTTCTTTTGATCCGCCAAGTCGTAGGTGAACGGAACCGCGCCCTTTTGGGCCATGAGCGCGGTCAGGGCGGCCGGCACGTTGCTCCCCAGGTCACCGAAGGCTGGCCCGCCGGCGTCCTTGACCTTCTGGGCCGCCGTCTCGTACTCAGCCCAGGTGGTCGGCGGCTTGATGCCGTACTTGTCGAGCACGTCCTTGCGGTAAATCATTGCCATCGGGCCGCCGTCGACGGGGATGGCGTAAACAGAGCCTCCTTGCGAGACGTCCTTCCAGGAGCCGTCGCTGAAGTTCTTCTTCACATCAGCTGCGCCGTACGGGCTGAGGTCCACCAATGCATTCTGCAGCTCGAAGCCTGTTAGCTGGTCGGCTTCGAGCATGATCACATCGGGTGCACCCTTGCCGGCTTGGATGGCGGTCTGGAATTTCGCATACTCCGGGGCTCCTTGCCCGGCGACAGTCCAGCAGACCTGCACATCCGTGTGGGAGTTGTTGAAATTGTCGACCACCTTGGCCATGTTCGGATACCACGCCCAGACGGAGACCTTAGGAGCATCCGCGTGGACAATCTTGTTGGTGCAACTGGTGGTGCTGGCGCTTTCGGTAGCGGCCTCACCGGAGCTGCAGGCGGAGAGGCTCGCCGCCAGGGCGACCGTCGACAATGCTGCCGCGACTGTTTTCTTGTTCACGTAGGGGTCCCTTCGGTGCTGCAGGTTCTGGACTTCATCGTCTGAAGCGGAAGGCTCCACGCTTGCCTGTCCAGCGGGGACGTTGGACTGCCCGGGAAGGGCTTGGGTAAGACCTGGAGCAGGCTCCGCCAGCTTTTACATCGATGTATGTAATCGTTGTAAATCCATAGTGGTGTGATGCGGCTTACAAGTCAAGACTTAACTTTCGGGGAAAGAGGCCCCGGACTCCCCCGTGGATCCACGGGGGACAATTCTGAACGAAGCCTCAAACTCCCGCGGAGCAATGTCCGCAGCTTCGCCGTTTATCCGCTCAAGCAGCATGCGCACGGCCGTCTCGGCAATTTGGGGGCGTCCGGGGTCCACGGTTGACAGCGTTGGCAGGGAGTAGCGTGTCTCGTCGATGTCGTCGAAGCCGATGATGGCTACATCGTCGGGGACCTTCAGGCCAGCGTATTGCAGCACGCTCATCGCTCCCAGGGCGATGGAGTCGTTGAATGCCACCACGCCGTCGAAGGTGACACCGGACGCTAATACCTGCCGCATCGCGTGGGCACCGTCGGACCGATGCCAGGTCTGGACGTCGACAACGAGCTCCTCCCGGTAGGGCAGTCCCGCTCGTTTCAGGGCCCGGCGGTAGCCCTCGAGACGCAGCCCGGCTGAACCGATCACTTCGTTGCGGTGGGCTCCAAAGGCAAGAGGCCGGCTGCGTCCGAGTTCAAGGAGATGCCCGGTGGCTGCCTCGGACGCCTCGACGTTGTGCATGGTGACGTGGTCTGCAGGCCCGTTAAAGATACGTTCACCGAGCAGGACGATCGGGGTCGGGATATCTATAAGGCCCACGTCCTCCTGGCCGAGGCCGAGCACGCTATACAGGACGCCATCGACCATCCTCATGCGCGGGCCATGGAGGATTTCGAGTTCGCGGTCCCGCTCCCCACCGCTTTGCTCGATGATCACCGCCTGGCCCCTCTTGGAGGCCGCTGTCATCACCGCGTCTGCCAGCTCAGCAAAATATGCGTTCTTCAGGTCAGGAATGATGAGGCTAATCACGCCGGTCCGGCCAGAGCGGAGTCCGCGCGCAGAGAGATTGGGCTGGTAGCCCAGGTTCTCGATCGCCAAGAGAACTCGCCTGCGCGTCTCCGGCTTGATGTTTGGGTGATCGTTGATCACATTTGACACCGTCTTGATTGACACGGACGCCACCTGAGCCACGTCGCGCATGGTGATCGCCATGTCATCCTTTCCGCCAAACAAATGCCCGCCTCTCCTCCTGAGGTTACATCGTTGGAACGCTCGGCGTACCGAGCGCGCCGGCGTCGCTTCGCTCCGGCCCAGCAGGTCGAGCCGGGGCGCTCTCCAAGGCTGAGGGAGGAAGAGATGATCGCTTTCTGCAGGCGCAGTCTGAAATATTGGGACTGCTACTTCTCTTCCAATCGAATTGTGTTGCCACGAAAGGCCTGGAGCCATGTCAGAAGAACTCTTTGCGGTGACTGGAGCAGGACCTGTGGGGTGGACGGTTGCCGAACAGCTGGCAGCCCAGGGCAAAAGGGTCCGCGTGCTGACGCGGTCCGGCAGCGGCCCGGAACATCCGCTGGTGGAAAGGCTGCCCGTGGATGTATCGGACCGGGCTTTGGTGGCCCGGTCCATCCGCGGCGCCACGGCCGCCTTCCACTGCATCCACGGTTCCGCCTACAGTGCCGGGGCCTGGGAGCAGGAACTTCCAGCGGCCGAACAGGCTGTCCTGGCGGCCGCCGGCGAGGCGGGCGCCGTCGTCGTCTTTCCCGAAAGTCTCTACTCGTACAGCGAACCGGACCGCGTCATGGCTGAGGACAGCCCGCGCGCAGCAAGCGGCGGCAAGCGCGGAGTGCGGACGGCGCTGCTCAAGGCACGGCAGGCGAGCGCAACCGGCACCGTCAGTGTGGTTGCCGGCGACTTTTTCGGACCCAGAGTGCGGATGTCCCACGCCGGCGAGCGGATGGTGCCCGCGATCCTTTCGGGCCGGAAGCTCCGCGTGGTGGGCAGCGCGGACCAGCCGCATTCGTTCACCTTCGTCCCCGATCTCGCTGCGGCCATGATCAAGGCCGGGCAGAATCCCGTGTTGTGGGACCGCGTGCTGCACGCTCCCACCAATCCGGCCCTCACGCAGCGGGAGCTTGCCGCCGCGTTCGCTGATGCCGCCGGGGTGCCGCAGCCGAAGGTCGGCACCCTGCCGGGCTGGCTGCTTCGCACCGTGGGCCTGTTCTCGGCCGACATCCGGGAGCTCGGCGAGACTCTCTACCAGTTCCAGCGACCGTTCGTGATGGATTCCGGGGCCAGCGAGGCAGCCCTGGACCTTCGCCCCACTCCTCTGGCGGCCGCAGCCAAGGCAACCGTGGAGTGGTGGCGCGCGGAGAACTCCACTGCACCCACGCCCCGCTGACGCCCTGCCGGGTGTTTGGTCACCCCGGCCTGCCAGCTTGGGCCTAACCGGCCTGGCCTAACCGGCCTGGGCCTAACGCACGCCGGCCTCCCGGGTTCCGGTCTCCCGGACCTCGGCCCCGTCCGGAAGCTCGCCCGCGGAAGCCGGCTCCGGGCGGCCCAGCCTGCCGGGCCACCAGATCCGCCTGCCGAGGTCGTAAGCCAGGGCGGGGACCAGCAGGGAGCGGACCAGCACCGTGTCCAGCAGCACCCCGAACGCCACGATGAACGAGAGCTGCACCAGGAACATGATCGGGATGACTCCCAGGGCGGCGAAGGTCGCCGCGAGCACCACGCCCGCGGAGGTGATCACCCCGCCGGTCACGCCCAGCCCGCGCAGAATACCGGCATTGGTGCCGTGTTTCAGCGACTCCTCGCGGACCCGGCTCATGAGGAAGATGTTGTAGTCCACGCCGAGTGCCACAAGGAACACGAAGCCGAACAGCGGCACCGTGGCGTCGGCTCCGGGGAACCCGAGGATGTTGTTGAACACCAGGGCCGAGACTCCCATGGCCGCCGCATACGAAAGGACCACCGAGGCCACCAGCAGGACGGGCGCCAGGACGGAGCGGAGCAGGAGCATCAGGATGACCAGAATGACGCCGAGCACCACGGGGATGATGGTGACGAGGTCCCGCTGTGCGGTGGTGTTGGTGTCCAGGGCCGTGGCCGTCACGCCCCCAACCAAAGCTCCCGGGTCCACGGCCCCGACGCTTTCACGCAGTTTCAGCACGGCCTTCTCAGCGTCGTTCGAGTCTGCCGCGAAGTCCAGGGTGGCGTTGAGCAACACTTTCCCGCCGCGGACGGCCGGTACGGACGGCGATCCCGGCGCTCCGGTGATCGGCACGGCGCCGTCAGCCAGGAGGTAGGCGTTCCCCACGCCGTCGGACGCTTTCACAGTCTCCAGCACTCTGCCGGCTTTGGCCTCAGCTGCCACGATCACCGCCGGGCTGCCGCTCCCGGCATCGAAGTGGCGGGCCAGGGCGTCCTGCCCGTCAACGGCATTGGAGGCGCTGAGAATGACGTCGGTCTGAGGGACGCCATTGGCTTTGAGCTGCAGAAGACCTGCCGACGCGGCCAGCAGCAACAGGACCGAAGCCACCCAAACCGTCCGCGGACGCCGGGACACCAGCGATCCGGTGGCGCGCCACAGCCCCTTCTGGCCTTCGAGCCCGGTCACCGGGACTGGCTCGCGCTCCCCTTCCGGCATCAGCCTGGGGCGGAAGGGCCAGAACGCGGTGCGGCCGAGGAGAGCCAGCAGCGCCGGCAGCAGGGTCAGTGCGGCCACGAGCGCGCAGAGGATGCCGGCGGCGGCGACCGGGCCGAGGGCCTTGTTGGAATTGAGATCGGAGAACAGCAGGCACAGCAGGGCGATGATCACCGTGGCTCCGGACGCAAGGATCGGTTCGAACGAGGCCCTCCAGGCGGTGAGGACCGCGGCGGTCCGGTTGGTCGTGTGGGTCAGCGCCTCGCGGAACCTTGCCACGTAAAGCAGCGCATAGTCTGTGGCGGCTCCAATCACCAGGATGGACAGAATGCCCTGGCTCTGGCCGTTGAGTTGGATCCAGCCGAGCTTCGCCATGCCGAACACCAGCAGGATGGCGGCGCACAACGCAAAGACCGATGTGAGCAGCACGGCAATCGGAAGCAGCAGTGACCGGTAGACGATCAGGAGAATTGCAAATACCGCCCCCAGTGCCACAAGCAGCAGGATGCCGTCGATGCCGGCGAAGGCGCCTACCAGATCCGCTGTCAGTCCGGCGGGCCCCGTGACGAAGGTCCGCATGCCGGCCGGGGCCCCGGCCAGGACCTCGTTCCGCAGCTCCTGGACAACGTCCTTCACCTCGCCGGCGGACGGGATGGGCACCACGAGCTGCACCGCCTTCTGGTCGCTGGACGGGATAGGGCCAATCACGGCGCTGCCCGCTTTGAGCGCCTCCAGCTTGCCTTTGAGTTCAGCCGCCTCACGCAGCTGCGCCGGGGTAAAGGCGGCGTCGCTTTCAATGACCACGACGGCGGGAATCTCGCGCGAATCCCGGAACTTTTCCTGCCAGCCCTGGGCCTTAGTGGCTTCCGCTCCGGCCGGCAGGAACGAAGCCTGGTCATTTGACGAGACCTCATCCAGCCGGCCAAAAGTCGGTCCGCCTACGCCGGCGACGGCGAGCCATGCGATGACGAGGAACACGGGAATGAGCCAGCGCAGCCAGAACGGGTGGCGCGGCTTGCTGTGGGATGGCTGCTTCATGGGGTCCTTCTTCGGGAACGGGGACCAGTGGAATCCGGCGGAGTAGAATTGATCCATCATAGACTATCTCTACCATGGAGATACATAGCCGGAAGGATTGCCGGCCAGGATAACGGCACCGCTGGAGTAAACTCCGGAAGGCATGAAACCGGAGAGGGAGGCCAACGTGACCGTAGATCCAGCGGCCTCAAATCCCGCCGGCCTGCCCGGCCAGTCTGACTACTCGGGCTTGCCTGAGCACTCGGGCCTGCCCGGCGCACCCCCCCTGGTGCGGCTGCTCCAGGAATTCACCTTGGAGGCCAACCGGTATGTGGATGCTGCCGGAGGCCGCAACGACATGCACCGCACCGACCTCAATGCGCTGGCCGTCATCATGCGGCATTCAGCCGCGGACCAGGTGGTCACCCCGGGCACCCTGCGGAAAGAACTGAACCTGAGCTCGCCGGCCACCACCGCCCTGGTCGACAGGCTGTGCGGTTCAGGGCATCTGGTCCGCGAGCGCCAGGGCCAGGACCGCCGGCAGGTCCAGCTGCGGATGACGGACAAGGCCTACCGGGACGGCAGCGCCATGTTCCTCCCGCTGGCGCGGCAGATGGGCTCGGCGATGGCAGAGTTCAGCGCAGAAGAGCTGGTGACCGTGACACGGTTCTTGAACTCGATGATCAATGCCACCGTCCGCGCCGGCCGGGAAGCCTCGGAAAAGGAGTAGCGTTTCCCTATGAGTGAGCAGCAGCCGCACGATGTGTACACGCACGGCCACCATCAGTCAGTGATCCGCGCCCACGCCTCCCGGACGGCCGAGAATTCCGCGGCCTTCGTGATCCCGCACCTTACCCCCGGAGTCACCGTGCTGGACGTGGGCTGCGGGCCGGGAAGCATCACGTGCGACTTCGCCGGACTGGTGGCCCCCGGAACCGTTACCGGACTGGACCGTTCCCAGGACGTGATCACCCACGCCCGCGAGCTGGCGGCAGACCGGGGTGTTGCGAACGTCGACTTCGTGGCCGGCAACATCTACGACCTCGACTTCGAGGACGACACATTCGATGTAGTCCACGCGCACCAGGTGCTGCAGCATCTGACCGATCCCGTGGGGGCGCTGCGGGAAATGAGGAGGGTGGCCAAGCCGGGCGGCATCGTGGCGGTCCGCGACGCCGACTTCCACGGCATGAGCTGGTACCCGGCCATCCCCGAACTGGACGAATGGATGGAGCTGTACCAGCGGATCGCGCGGCGGAACGGGGCCGAACCCGACGCCGGACGCCGCCTGGTCTCCTGGGCGCAGGCCGCCGGCTATACGGATGTGGCGCCCACCAGCAGCAACTGGCTCTACGCCACCGGGCAGCAGCGCCGCTGGCAGGCCCGCGTCTGGGGGGAACGGGTGCTGCACTCGGCCTTCGCTGAGCAGGCCCTCGAATACGGCTTCGCCCAGGAAGCAGACCTGACCCGCATCTCCGCCGGCTGGCACCGCTGGGGCTCCACGGACGACGGCTGGTTCCTCATCCCCAACGGCGAGGTCATCGCGCGGGCCTAGGTTTTTTCCGCGCCCGGAATCCCGCACTAAGATTTGGTTGGTGCAATTCTCCCTCTGGCTGGCCCTCGCGGGTGCCGGCGTCCTCATCAGCTTCACTCCTGGCGCAGGCGCCATCAACACCATGAGCAACTCGCTAACTTCCGGGTTCCGGCGCTCCATCTGGGGAATCCTCGGCCAGCAGGCGGCCCTGATCGTTCATGTGGTCATCGTGGCGCTCGGCGTCGGAGTCCTGGTGGCAGGATCGCCCGTTGCCTTCAACGTCATCCGCTACGCCGGCGCCGCCTACGTGGTCTACCTGGGCATCCGCCAGTTCCTGCACAAGCCGGACCTTGACCAGGAGAAGGCAGCCGCACTTCGGAACGAGCCAGCCTGGTCCATGTTCCGCCGCGGCCTCTGGGTCAACCTGCTCAACCCCAAGGCCATCGTGTTCTTCCTCGCGTTCATGCCTCAGTTCATCCTCCCCGAACGGCCGCTGTTGGCGCAGTACATGGTCCTCACTGCCACCGTGGTGGTGATCGACATCCTGGTGATGTGGTTCTTCTTCGCGGCGGCCGCGAAGTCGTTCCAGCGTTTCACGCACAACGCCCACGGGCAGAAGGTCCTGAACAGGGTTTTCGGCGTCCTGTTCGTGGCCGTGGGCATCCTGTTGGCGCTGATCCACTAAACGAAATGTTTTGAACAATAAGGCTGCTTACTAGCCAAGTGCCGCCGGCATCCCCCATGCTTAGCAGCATGCCCTCAACGTCGAGCCCCTACCGGATCATCGCGGTGTGCACCGGCAACATCTGCCGGTCCCCGATGGCGGAGCTGATGCTGGCGGAGGCCTTCGCAGCGGCAGGGCTCGCCGATGCTGCCGTCGTGGACTCCGCCGGAACCACCGCCTATGAGGCAGGACGCCCCATCGACCCCCGGGCCGCGAGGAAACTGAGGGCCCACAATCTCATCTCCGACCGGCACATCGCCCGGGAATGGCGCCCCGAGTGGTACACGGAACGAGACCTGATCCTGGCCCTGGACGTGGACCACTATGGCTGGCTCCGGGCCTCGGCCCCCGACCGGGAGACCGGGGAGAAAATCCGAATGCTGCGCAGTTTCGATCCCGCCCTCGAATCGAAGGACCCCCTGGACCAAGGCATCGAAGACCCCTGGTACGGGGACCACAGCGACTTTGAGTCGGTGTGGGACCAGGTCCAGGCGGCCGTGCCCGGCATCGTGCAGTTTGTCCGTGCGGCGATCGCAGAAGAACAGGCCCTACTCGAGGTTCAGAACAGCCAGCAGGTACGCTCTATTTCATGACCCCCGCACCTGTGATCATCGCCATTGATGGGCGGTCGGGCGCAGGCAAAACCACGCTGGCCATTGAACTCGCGGCACGGCTGCGGAACCACCACAAAGTCGCGCTGTTCCATCTTGAGGACATCTACCCCGGCTGGAACGGGCTCGCCGCGGGCGTTGAACGCTACGTCACCACCGTGCTGTCGCCGCTGCGGCGGGGAGAACCGGCAACGTGGGTCAGCTGGGACTGGGAAAGGCATTACGACGGCGATGCCCGGGTCACGCTGCCCGCCGAGATTGTCATCGTGGAGGGGGTGGGGGCTGCCGCGGCGGCGGCCAGGCCCCTGCTGGACGCAGTCATCTGGGCTGATTCGCCGGACCACGAACGCCGCACCCGCGCCCTGGAACGCGACGGCCTAACGTACGAGCCGTACTGGGAACAGTGGGCCGCCCAGGAATCGGAGCTCCTCGCTTCGGACAACGTGCGGGACCACGCAGACATCCGGGTCCTCAACCTGGCCGACGACACCGCCCCGGCAGACGTCCTGCAGGCGCTCACCTACCTTCCGGCCCTCGCCACCGCGCTGGTCCCCGAACTCTCGGCGCGCCGGGGTCTCCGGCTCCTGGCCGAGCGCATCGAGGCCAGGCCGGACGCCGCGGCCCTCTTTGAGTCCATGTACGGGACATCTGCGAATGCCGTCTGGCTCGATTCCTCGCTGGTCCCGCCCACCCCAGAAGACTGGCTGAGCGTCAGGACGCCCGCCGCGGAGCGCAGCCGGTTCAGCATTCTGGCGGACGACGGCGGCACGTTCGGGCAGTCGGCACGGCACACTTCGGGGACCAACCGGATCACCGCAGGGTCTGCCACCGCCGAAGTGCCCGGCCGGTTCTTCCGGTGGCTGGAGACCGTGTGGGGCCGGAAAGCGGTCCGCGGCCCCGAGGGCTATCCCTGCGATTTCACCCTGGGCTGGCTTGGCTGCCTGGGCTACGAACTCAAGCGTGAAACCGGCGGCTCCGACGTCCCGGCAGATACCCCGGATGCGGCGTTGATTTTCGCCGGGCGGGCCGTGGTCCTTGACCACGCCGAGGGCGCCGCCTGGCTGCTCGCGCTCGATGCCCCCGACGCAGCAGTCTGGCTCGCCAATGCCCGCGCCTCGGTGGCCGCTGCGGCCGTCACCCCCACCAACGCCGGCTCCCCCAGCAGTGCCGTCGGGCGGTTTCCTGCTCCGGCGTTTACCAGCCGCGATACCGAGGACGCCTACAAGCGCAAGATCGCCGACGCCCAGCATGAGATCTCGGAGGGGAATTCGTACGAGGTATGCCTCACCACGGCCCTCACCGCCGAGGTGCCCGCAATTGCGCTCGACCCCTGGCCCACATACCTTGCGTTGCGCAAGAGGAACCCGGCACCGTTCGCGAGCTACCTGCGGTTCGGCGGGCTGACGGTGGCGAGCACGTCCCCGGAGCGTTTCCTGCGGATAGCGTCCGACGGCGGCATGCGCGCCGAACCGATTAAGGGCACCCGCCGCCGGGCTGCCGATCCCGCGCAGGACGCGGCGCTGCGGCACGATCTGGAGACCTCGCTGAAGGACCGTGCCGAAAACATCATGATCGTCGACCTGCTCCGGAACGATCTCAGCCACTTCGCGGTGCCGGGTTCAGTGACCGTCAGCCGGCTGTGCGAGATCGAAAGCTACGCCACGGTCCACCAGCTCGTGAGCACCATCGACGCCCAGCTCCTTCCGGGATCGCCCCGGGCTGAAGCCGTGGCTGCGTGCTTCCCGGCCGGCTCGATGACCGGGGCGCCGAAGATCAGCACCATGGCCATCCTGGACCGGCTCGAGGACGCTCCGCGGGGCGTCTACTCCGGCGCGATCGGGTACTTTTCACTCAACGGGGCCACGGACCTGGCGGTCGCCATCCGGACGCTGGTGATCCAGGCAGACGGCGAAGCTGGCGCCCAGGCTGCCGGCGGGACCGCTGCCGGCCTGGCCCGCACTGCAGGGGAGCCGACGGCGAAACTCAGTCTCGGCGTCGGCGGGGCCATCACGGCGGATTCAGCAGCGCAGGAGGAATACGAGGAGATCCGCACCAAGGCGTTCGGCGTGCTTTCCGCGCTGGGCTCCCACTTCCCCGGCTGATCCCCCGGGCTATCTACTGAACTGTTGCCGTTAGCCTGGCCACGTTGTCCACGTATCTCGCGGCCAGGGGCCGGCGCATCCAATCCTCGAGATTGAGTTCGTGCGAGATGTCACGGTACGTGTCCTCCACGGCACGCATGCTGTTCACGGTCTCCGTCCCGAGCAACATCACCGACACCTCCATGTTCAGCGAGAAGGATCGCATGTCCATGTTGCTGGAGCCGAGGACGGCCACTTCGTCGTCGATGGTGAAGTGCTTGGCATGCAGCACGAAGGGCGCCTTGTAGAGGTAGATCCTCACGCCCGCTTCGAGCAGCGCCTTGTAGTACGACTGCTGAGCGTGGTGGACCAGGAACTGGTCGCCCTTTTCGGAGACAAAGAGTTCGACGTCGACGCCCCGCTGCGCCGCGGTGGTGATCGCATAAAGGAGTGAGTCGTCCGGCACAAAGTACGGGCTGCAGATGGAGATCCGGTGCTGGGCCGAGTAGATGAGCGTGTTGAACAGCCGGAGATTGTTTTCCGTGCTGAACCCGGGGCCGCTGGGAACCACCTGCGCCGTGACGGTGCCGGGTGAGGTCTCGGCGGGAAGCTCCAGCTGGGCCTGCAGCTGGGCTTCCAGCGACTCGTCCGTCTCGCTGAGCCAGTCGGTGGCGAAGACGACGTTGAGAGTGGGCACGATGGGGCCGCGCAGCCGGGCCATCAGTTCCACCCATTCACGCCCCACCTTGCGGTGCTTGGGGTTGTTGTAGGACGGCTCGATCAGGTTCTGCGATCCGGTGAACGCCACTTCGCCGTCAATCACCATGATCTTGCGGTGGTTCCGCAGGTCCGGCCGGCGCCACTGGCCGTGGATGGGCAGCAGCGGGAGCATCCGCCGCCACTGGATCCGGCTGGCCCTGAGGCGCTTGAGGAGCTTGCGGTAGCCCCTGACCCGAAGGGTGCCGATGTGGTCAAAGAGCACGCGGACTTCGACGCCGCGGTCGGCCGCCTCTTCCAGCGCAGTGAGCAGGTCATCCGTCACGTGGTCTGTGCTCATGATGTAGAACTCGGCGTTGATGAACCTTTTGGCTTTCCGGACGTCCTCGGTCATGGCCCTGATGGAGTCCGGGTAGCCGGGAATCAGCTCCACCGAGTTGCCGTCCACCATGGGAATCGAGCCCAGCCGGCGGTTCAGTTCGGCGGCGGACTGCACCCACTCGGGCCCAGAGTAGTCGCTTCCGACGTCGGACAGCACCGAGGTGCGTGCCCGCACCCTTTCGCTGACCAGCTGCTGCTGCTCCACTCGGCGCCGGGACAGCCGGAAGTTGCCAAAGAGCAGGAAGAGGATCAGGCCCACGGCCGGCACGAAGAAAATGCCCAGCAGCCACGCCATGGCGGTGGTGGGCCGGCGGTTGCCGGGGATGATGCCTACGGCGAGCACGCGAATGATGAAGTCGGCGGTGCCCAGCAGCAGGATCAACCAGGACGGCAAGGTTCCGGCAAGCGGAAATGGCCACAACACAGGTGAAACCTCCAGTATGTCTTGCCCTCGGAGGCATTCCGGAAGGGACGGTCCAGCACAGCCTATCGGGGACGGCCCGCACTAAGCTTGAGGCATGACTTCTCCTGCCTCCGCCACCGTGCTGGTATTCCTCGACCCGGACTATGAATACGGCCGGATTGCCGACCCCGCGCAGCCGCAGCTGATGGCCACCGACCAGGGAGCCACGCGCGGCGACGGCGTTTTCGAGTCCATGCTCGCCGTGGCAGGCCGGACCCGCAAGATCCAGGCGCATCTGGACCGCCTGGGCGGCTCTGCACGGGCTCTGGACCTTGAAATCCCCGGCCAGGAGACCTGGCGGCGGGCCATCGAGACGGGCGTCGCGGCGTTCCGTTCCGACAACCCCGCGGCGTCGCCCGAGGAGGACGAGGCCGTGGTCAAGCTCCTGGTAACGCGCGGAGCGGAGGGCGCCTCCGCCCCCACCTGCTGGGTCCAGGTGTCGGCTGTGGCCGCGGCCGGACGCCGGCAGCGCGAGGCGGGCATCGACGTCATCCTGCTGGACCGGGGCTACGACAGTGACGTCGCCGAACGCGCCCCGTGGCTGCTGCTCGGCGCCAAGACGCTCTCCTACGCCGTGAATATGGCCGCCCTGCGCCACGCCCACAAGCAGGGCGCCGACGACGTCATCTTCACATCGTCAGACGGCCGTGTGCTGGAGGGCCCGACGTCGACCGTTCTGCTGGCCCACGTCGAAACGTCCGACGACGGCGAAACGGCCAAGCGGCTCATCACACCCCAGCTGGACAGCGGCATCCTCGCCGGCACCTCCCAGGGGGCGCTGTTCGCGGCCGCCAAGGCGGCCGGCTGGGAGCTGGGCTACGGCCCTCTGGAGCCCCGGGACCTGTTTGACGCCGACGCCGTCTGGCTGATTTCCAGCATCAGGCTGCTGGCGCCGGTGAACCACATCGACGGCAAAGAGATCGGCACGCCGGCACTGCGGAAGCAGTTGACCGCCGAGCTCAACGAGCTGTTCGCCGGGATCGAGTAAACGCCCGCCGGCGGTTGTGGTGCTGGCCGGCCTGGAGGAAAATAGCGAACCATGGCCAGCACAGTGGAAATCAACGGGCACCCGACATGGGTCGAGGACCAGGGCGGGTCAGGCACACCGCTCCTGCTGCTGCACGGTGGCCTCAGCAACAGCGACGAGCTGCTCAACAGCATCGGGCCGGGCCTTTCCGGAAGCTTCCGCGTTGTCGCCTTCGACCGCCGCGGCCACGGATACACGGCCGACACCGACGCCGACTTCCACTACGCCGGCATGGCGGCCGAAACCATCGGTGTGCTGGAAAATGTCGTGGAGGGTTCGGCCCACCTGGTGGGGTGGAGCGACGGCGGGATCATCGCCCTGCTCGTCGCCTTGCAGCGGCCCGATCTGGTGCGGAAGCTCGTGGTCATCGGGGCGAACTTCCACTACGACGGCATGGTTCCCGTGGAGATGGATCCCGATTCGCCGATGGCGCAGGAACTGGGCAAGGCCTACATCGAACGCTCCCCTGACGGAGCGGGGCACCTGGCTGAGGTCGTCAACAAGAGTTTTGCGATGTTCGCTGCAGAGCCGACGCTCACGGCTGCCGACGTCGCGCAGATCAGCAGTCCGGTGCTCGTGCTGTCCGGCGACGACGACCTCGTCTCACTGTCCCATACCGTCGCCCTCTACGAAGCGCTGCCTGAGGGCCAACTGGCGGTCATACCGGGTGCATCGCACGCGCTTCCCCTCGAACAGCCGGACGCAGTCAACGCCCTGATCCTGAAGTTCCTGGGTGCCGCCGGGCCCCCGCAGACGATGTTCCCGATCCGCCGCGCGCGTCCCGCCAACGCATAGCTTCGAGCCCGTTCCTTCCCGGACGCGTTACAGGTATGGTCTGGCACAGGAGGAGCTCACATGGACTGGATAACCCTGGTTGCCATTGGCCTTGTTGGTAGCCGGCCGCCATCCTTGCAGCCGCGGGTGACGAATAACTGTCATGAGCAAGGCGGAGAAAAAGAACCTGCGGTACTGCGATTACTACTGCTTCATGTCGCTGGCGGACTTCACCACCTGGGTGCAGGACGACAGCGGCAAAGAGCCGGACATGTCATACACGTGAGCGGTCCTCGCCGGCAGGCCCCGCCCGAGGAAAGGTGGGGCCGTGACTGAGCGGACCGAAGGCAAGCCGGTGTCCCTCTGGGTGGCGACCGCCGGAACCACCGGCTATCCGCAGCTGGATGCCGACGTCGAGGTCGATGTTGCGGTGATCGGCGGCGGCGTGGCTGGGCTGACGACGGCGTTGGCCCTCAAGCGTGCCGGCCAGACGGTCGCGGTCATCGAGGCGGCGCGGGTGGGCACCGGAGTCACGGGCCACACCACCGGCAAAGTCACGTCGCTGCACCGGCTCGTGTACTCCGAACTCGCTGAAAGCCACGGTAACGCCACCGCGCGCACCTACGGGCAGGCCAACCAGGCCGCGCTCGAGCACATAGCCCGCACAGTGGCGGAGGAACGCATCGACTGCGGCTTCCGGCGCGTGGCCAACTACACCTACGCAGAATCGCAGGCGGCCCTGGACCTGGTCAGGACAGAAGCCGACCTCACTGCCAGGCTCGGCCTGCCGTCTTCCTTCACCACCGATGTTCCCCTGCCCTTTCCAGTACGGGGCGCCGTCCGCTTCGACGGCCAGGCGCAGCTCCACGCACTCAAGTACCTCCAGGGCCTCGCCGACGCAGTCGACGGCGACGGCAGCTTCGTGTTCGAGGAGACCCGGGCCGTGGGCCTCCGGGACGGCGGGCCGGCCGTGGTGGACACCGAGCAAGGTTCCGTCCGGGCAGGGGACGTCATTGTGGCCACGAATGTGCCGTTCGGGGACCGCGGATCCTTCGCCGCGCGGTGTTACCCGCACCGCTCCTATATCGTCGCCAGCCGCTCCGGCGGGCCAACCCTGGATGCCACCTTCATCAGCGTTGACGAGCCGATGCGCTCCATCCTGACCGTCGACGTCGATGGCGCCAGTTACGTGCTCACCGGAGGTGAGGGGCACCGGGTGTCCGACGGCGGCGACTCCGCCCCGCGGTATGCCCGGCTGGCGTCCTTCTCCCGCGAGCGCCTCGGAGCCGGCGAGGCCACCTACCGCTGGTCCACCCAGGACGCCATGCCCGTGGACGGGTTGCCTTACGTCGGCCCCCTGTTCCCCGACGCCAAGCACGTCCACGTGATTACCGGGCTGCGCAAATGGGGCCTGACCAACGGCACCGCCGCTGCGCTCATCCTCACGGACGCCCTCTGCGGCCGGCACAACCCCTGGGCGGCGATGTTTGACAGCAGCCGACCCACGCCCATGACGGCGGCGGCACAATCCCGGGCGGAGGACGCCCCGCCGGACAGTGCGGCTCGCGGGCCGGCTGTCCAGCCCTACCTCGCAATCCCTGCGCCCGGAGCAGGAACGGTGGTTGACCTGGACGGAGAGCTGACAGCTGTCTATACCGACCCCGCGGGGAGGGTTCAGGCCGTCTCGGCTGTCTGCACCCACCTCGGCTGCACCGTCGGGTTCAACGCGGAGGACGTGAGCTGGGACTGCCCCTGCCACGGTTCCCGGTTCGCCATCGACGGCACCGTCATCCAGGGCCCGGCCGCGAAGGACCTCGGCCCAAGGCCGCTGCCCTGACCCGTGTAAAGTTGCACGTGAAATGTGGGTACTGAATAAAGCAGACAAGTCGCTCACAGCCGTTGTACGCTTCTAGAACGGCCCGGCCGCCACATCCCGCAGGGATGCAGCGGAGCAGGGCCCGGTTCCGGGCTCAGCCGGAGCGAGTATCCATAAAGGAATAGCCGATGTCCAGGGATGAAACCTCCCTTCCTTCATTGACAAACTCACTACCCACCGAGGGCCGGGGGGCCCAGGCAGCCTTGCCAGGTGACGTGGGTGAAATAACTGTGCGCTGGCAGGCCCAGGAAATTATCGACGTCCTGCTCGCGGAGTCCGATCCTGAGAGCGACTGGACACGCAGCAAGCTCCGCGAGCTGGTGGCGGCGCATCCCGATCACCCCGAACGTGCGCTCCTCCAGCACCTCACTGCGACCACAGCGATCACCAACAGCGAGGATGAAGGGGCCGAAGTTGTGCCAATCCGGGCAGCCGAGCCTGTCCCGGTTCCTTTCACCCGGCGCAGCAGGAACCGGATCGAAGCCGTCCTTGGCGACAAGATGCTCATGACGGCCTTCCAGCCGATCCGCAGTCTTCCGGCCGGGAACGTGATCGGCGTCGAGGCCCTCACCCGGTTCGTCAGCGATGACGGCGCCAGCGCCGACCACTGGTTCACCGAGGCAGAATCCGTTGGGCTTGGTACCGATCTCGAAATCGCCGCCCTGCTCCGGGCACTCACCGCAGCCCAGACGGTCCCCGCGCACCTCTTCATCGCGCTTAACCTCACGCCGGCCACGTGCATGGATCCCCGGATCCAGGGTTTGCTGGAGCATTCCCAGCTGGCCCTCGACCGGATCGTCATCGAGCTGAACGGCGCAGTCCCCCGAGACCAGTACCAGTCGCTGACCGCAGCCCTGGCACCGCTCCGCCGCCGCGGACTGCAGATTGCCGTGGACGGCGCCGGCGCCGGATTCACCTCCATGGACCAGGTCCTGGAACTCCACCCCGATATCATCAAGCTGGACCGCGGGTTCATCGCGGACATCGATCGCTCGGAGGGACAGCGGACCCGTGTCGCCGCCATGGCCGAACTCGCCCGTCACATCGGTGCCGCCTTCGCGGCACAGGGCGTCGAAACCCTGGCCGAACTCGCTGCGGTCACCGAGCTCGGCATCGTTGCGGCGCAGGGTTATCTCCTGGGCCGGCCGTCGGTGCACCCGCTGGACTGGAACGCCTGGACAGAGTCTGAACGCGAGTCCGCCGCGAGCGGCCCCGCTTCCTGACAAAGGGGCCCCGCTTCCTGATGCAAGCAGGTGCGGGCCGGGGAACTACTCGTCTGCCAGGTCCGCGGCCAGATGGATGTGGTTGTCCGCCAGCCACACAGGATTAAAGGCCTTGCTCAGGTAGTTGCTGCCGGTGTCCGGAGCTATCGCCACCACCACTGACCCGTGCGGCGCCGCCCGCGCCACGCGGAGTGCTGCCGCCACGGTCAGCCCCGAGGACGGTCCCAGGGACAGGCCCTCCTCATTGAGCAGCCGGTGCAGCGTGGTGTACACCTCGTCGTTCGGGATCCGGAGAAACCGGTCCAGGAGGCCGCGGTCAAAGACCTTCGGCCAGTCGGGCTTGGGCCAGGAATTGCCCACGCCGTCCACCAGGATCTGTCCGGGGTGACCGCCGCTGTAGACCGAGCCGTACGGATCGGCGCCGATCACCTCCACGTGGCCGGCGGACTTCTCTTTCAGGTACCGGCCGTTCCCCGTGATGGTGCCCCCAGTGCCGACCCCCGCCACGAAGTGCGTGATCCTTCCGGCCGTCTGCTCCCAGATTTCCGGGGCCGTCCCCTCGTAGTGCGCCCGCGGGTTGGCTGGATTGTCGAACTGCAGCGGCCGCCACGCGCCCGGGGTTTCGGCGGTGATGCGGGCAGCAACCGCCCTCGCATTTGCCGGCGAATCCGACGGGGCGCTCCAGTCCGTGAACAGGACCTGTGCACCATAGCGCCGCAGCGCCTCAAGTTTTTCCGTGGAGATGGATTCGCCTGTCACCACCACCACAGGATGCCCGGTGAGGGCTCCGATCAGGGCCAGCCCGATCCCGGTGTTCCCTGACGTACTCTCCACAATCGTGCCGCCGGGCTGCAGCTCGCCGCTGCGCTCGGCCGCGCGGACCATGCTCAAGGCCGTCCGGTCCTTGATGGACCCGCCCGGGTTCTCCGATTCCAGCTTGGCGAAAACCGTGCTGCCAAGGCCCCGGCTCAGTACGGGCAGGGGCACCAGCGGCGTGTTGCCCACCTTCGCCAGCACGGACCCGGCGTCTGCCCCCAGATCCACGACTGGCGCCGCATGCCGTGGCGGCTCGTGCCTGCCTGTCATGGTGCTCATGTTTCTCCTCCCGACCCGTCCACGTCACCCGGCGGCGGGAGTCGCAGCTCCGGGAGCACCGCCAGCAGTTCCCCCAGTTCGTCCCGTCCCCGCTCCACCAGGGCTGCCGCCGGCAGCTGCTCGGCCAGCAGCTTTGATAAAAGGACGACGACGGCGCCGGTCCCCTTGCCGAGCGGCCGCACCTCATCCGCGGACTCGCTCCCGCGGGTGTGCGCCGACTGCGCTTCCGCCAGCAGATAGGCGGCCGTCAGCGCCTCGATCGTGAGGAGTCTGCCGGCGGCCTCCACCGAGCGCTCCAGCTGCTGGAGCGCCAGCGGGGCCAGCGTCGAGTGGTCCTCCACATCGGCGGACAGCGTGGGGGCGCCCAGTGTTGCAGGCGCCGCGAGGAACTTCAGTTCGGCCGCCATCCCCGCGGCCGAATACCAGAGCAGGCCAGGCAGTTCCTCGGACGCCAAGGCCGTGCCGCTGCGGGCCGCCGCCAGGTTCAGCTGCCGGATGAGCCGCTGCGGCGGGTAGAGCTTGGCGATCCGCCGTTCACTGCTGATGCCCACGTGCGCCAGTCCCAGGCGCAGGGCTTCGAAGGCCAGCGCCAGCTGCATCGGCTGGAAGTTCCCGCCGGAAACCATCCGGCCGGCGACCACATCCGTCAGCGGGTTGTCGCCCCGGCCGTTGAGCTCCACCTCGAGCGCATCGGCAAGGGCGGTGACCTGGGCGCGGAAGGCTCCGTGCGTCTGCGGCGCGGCACGGAAGGACAGGGCATCCTGCACCGAGGCTTCACGCCGTGGGTCCTCCAGCCAGCCGCCGCGCACCAGCCGCCGGACATTGGCGGCCGAGATTCTTTGGCCGTCCACCGCCTTGGCCGACTGCACGGCCGGCGAAAACGGGCTGAGGTTCCCGCCGCCGTCGTACCTTGCGGTTGCCTCCAGCGACAGGGCGAGCGCGGTATCCGCGAGGTCGGCAAACCGCAGGAGCCGGCCGAGCTCGAGCGCGCCGGCGCCGATTGAGTAGGAGTTGGCGCTGACCAGCGCCAGTGCCTCGCCGGGGGCCAGGACCAGCGGCTCAAGGCCGGCCTCGGCGAGCGCCGCGGCACCGGCCACCAGGCTGCCGTCGGGGGCCAGCGCCTGCCCCTCGCCGATGGCGACGGCGGCCACCGCGGCCAGCTGCGTCAGGTCAGAGGAGCCCACGGAACCGTCGCGCGGAACGGCAGGAACCACTCCCCGGTTGAGCAGTTCGGCATAGAATCTGGCTGTTTCGGGGCGGACGCCCGAGCCGCCGCGGGTGAAACCGATGAGCCTCGCCAGCATGACGGCGCGCACTTCATCCGGCGCGAGCAGCGCCCCCACGCCGCTGTGGTGGTAGCGGACCACCTGAACCTGGTAGGCAAGGATGGACTCCTCCTCCACAGCCGTATCCCGGCCCGATCCCAGCAGCGTATTGAGCCCATAGACCCTGTGGCCGGAATCGATGGCAGCCTGGACCACGTCGCGGGACAGCCCCATGAGCTCCGTTGCTTCCGCGCTCAGGACGACTTCCACTGACGGATCGGCGGCGGCCTGCGCGACGTCGGCGGCGCGGAGGTGCGCCGTTCCGATCAGGAAGCTGCCCCTCCGGACTCCCGGCAAAAGGCCCCCGGACGCTCTGACGCCGGCCATGGCACTAAAAATCCAGCAGGTTCCGGCGGAACCCGCCGTCGCCGTAGCTCGTCCGCAGCAGTCCCCGGCGCCGGAGCACCGGCGCGAGTTTGTCCAGCACCCCGTGGACAGTGGCCGGATCAACGAAGCCGGAGAAGAGGAAGCCGTCCCCGCCCACCGCGGCGCCCGTTTCCTCAAGGTGGTCCGCGATTTCCTCGGCTGTGCCGACGATGCTGTCCCCCGCGCCGCCGCTCCGGGCCTGCAGGACTTCACGGAGGGTCGAGCCCGGCGGGGCAGCCTTGGAGAAGTGCTCCAGCGTTCCCTGGTTGCTGTTGGTAGTGAGGTCCGGCAAGGGCTCGTCCAGGTCGAACTGTTTGAAGTCGATGACGGACAGGTATGAGATCGAGTTGAGCTGGCTGTCGATGTCCCGCTGCGTGAGTTCCTTCCGCGCGGCACGCAAGTCCTCCGCCTCTGCTTTGGAGCCCACCACAGTGGGTTTGAGCACGAACAGCACCTTGACGTCGTCCGGGTTCCGGCCGGCGGCGGCCGCCTCGGAGCGGATGGAGTCGCGGTAGGCCTTCATGCCGTCGGCTCCGCGGGCCAGCGCAATGGCGACGTCGGCATTGCCACCGGCGAACGCCTTGCCGCGCGGGGAAGCCCCGGCCTGCACCAGCACGGGCTCCTCCGGCAGGGGTGCCGTGTTCAGCGGACCCCGGACCTTGAAGAACTCGCCGGCGTGGTGGATGGGCCGGACCTTGGTGTGGTCAGCGAAGACGCCGCCCTGGGCGTCCTCCACGATGGCGTCCCCGTCCCAGCTCCGCCAAAGCTTCCGGACCACGTCCACGAACTCCTCGGCCTTCTCGTAGCGGAGGTCGTGCTCGATCTGCTGGTCCAGGCCGTAGTTCTGGGCGGCGAGGTCGCTGCCGGACGTCACCACGTTCCAGCCCAGCTGCCCGTTGGAGAAGTGCTGGAGCGTGGCCAGCAGCCGGGCCGCGGTGAACGGCGGATAGAACGAGGCACTGACGGTCGGCACGATCCCCAGGTGCTCGGTGGCGGACAGCAGGTACGGGACGAGGGCCAGCGGATCGTGCTTCGGCGCGAACGATGCCTGCGCCAGGCTCACCTCCGCGCTGCCGCCATAGGTGTCCGGGACGGTGAGGGAGTCCTCGATGATGAACAGGTCCAGGCCCGCCCGCTCGAACTCCCGCACGGCATGCTGGTACAGCGAGGGCTTCTTCCAGTCGTAGCCGATGCCGTAGCCCGGCGTCCCCCAGCCCTGCACCCCGAAGCCGTGGCCCACAAACCATCCAAAATGCAGCATGGGACTGACTGTATTGGCGTTCGACGCATTCACTGTTGCCTGGTTTCATCCGGCGTTACGGTGGTTCATCTCCCGTCATTATCCCCCCGGCCAGCGGCTTTGTAACCGAAGCAACCGGCGTCGAGCGTTACGGAACATGACGACGGCGGCGGTGCCAGCCGCCGTCGTCGGTGTTACGTTTTTGGGGAGTAATGAGAACCGGCGCCAAGCCCTGACTGGCCGGTCGGCAACCCTCCCTTTCGCGGCGGGGTGCCTCAGGTGAATACTCGGCATATCGACCACTTCGAGCTGCAAGCGTGAGAGAAGGAGATCCGTCATGTCGGACGCCCCCGCCGGCGACACCCTGCCGTCCCAGCAGGATAAACCTGAGAAAAAGCTGTCCTACCGCCTGATCACGGGACCGGACAACCGCGACTTCTGTGAACGCATCTCCGCTGCCCTGGCGGAGGGGTATGTGCTGCACGGCAGCCCCGCAGCCGCCTTCAACGGCAGGGACGTGATCGTGGCGCAGGCCGTGATCCTGCCCGCCGCCATCGCCACGGCCGACGCAGCGGTGGCCACCGCCGTGGACCGGCTGGACTCGGACGATGACCTCAACGCCGAAGCGTTCGAGGGCCACGCATGAGCTACGCGGGAGACCTCACGCCGCAGGAGGCATGGGCCAAACTCGAAGACGGCGCCATCCTGGTGGACGTCCGCACCGAGGGCGAATGGGCCCACATCGGGATCCCGGAAACCGCAACCGCAAACGATCAGCGGAATGACCCGCTGTTCATCCAGTGGACCTTCCCGGGCGGCATCCCCAACCCTGCATTCATCGAGCAGCTGAAGCAGCAGGCTCCGGCGGACACCTCCACGGAGCTCGTTTTCCTCTGCCGGTCCGGCCAGCGCTCCATCGCGGCCGCCGTCGCAGCGACCCAGGCGGGCTTCACCTCGTATAACGTCCTCGAAGGCTTTGAAGGCGAACCGGACCGTTACGGCGAGCGCACCGTCAACGGCTGGAAGAACCGCGGCCTCCCAACGAACCTGGGAAAGAACTAAGTGACCTTCAATCAAGATGCCGCCGGCTGGAGCCCAGAAACCCAGGCCGTCCGCGGCGGGCTGGACCGCACCAACTTCCAGGAAACCACCGAACCCATTTTCCTGACCTCGGGCTTCGTGTACGAGTCCGCTGCCGCGGCCGAGCGGGCCTTCACCGGCGAGGACGAACGCTTCGTCTACTCCCGCTACGGCAACCCGTCCGTGGCCACCTTCCAGGAACGCCTCCGCCTGCTCGAGGGCACCGAGGCGTGCTTTGCGACGGCGTCCGGCATGTCGGCGGTATTCACCGCCCTGGGTGCCCTGCTGGGTGCCGGGGACCGTGTGGTGGCCGCCCGCTCGCTGTTCGGCTCCTGCTTTGTGATCCTGAACGAAATCCTGCCGCGCTGGGGCGTGGAGACGGTCTTCGTGGACGGACCGGACCTGGAGCAGTGGCGCGCTGCCCTTTCGGAGCCCACCGCCGCGGTCTTCTTCGAGTCGCCGTCCAACCCGATGCAGGAGATCGTGGACATCGCCGCCGTCAGCGGACTGGCCCATGCGGCCGGCGCCACCGTCGTGGTCGACAACGTCTTTGCCACACCCCTGCTGCAGCGCTGCGGCGACCTCGGCGCGGACGTGATCGTCTACTCCGGCACCAAGCACATCGACGGCCAGGGCCGCGTGCTGGGCGGCGCCATCCTCGGCACCAAGGAATTTATCGACGGGCCGGTCAAACAGCTCATGCGCCACACCGGGCCCGCACTCTCCGCGTTCAACGCCTGGGTGCTCACGAAGGGCCTGGAGACCATGGCGCTGCGCGTAAACCACTCCTCGGCCACCGCGCTGCGCCTGGCCGAATGGCTTGAAGAACAGCCCGCCGTCAGCTGGGTCAAGTACCCGCTGCTGAAGTCCCACCCGCAGTACGAGCTGGCCGCAAAGCAGATGAAGGCCGGCGGCACCGTGCTCACACTGGAACTCGCGACGTCGGGCGGCCGGTCCGGCAAGGAAGCCGCCTTCGCGCTGCTGGACGCGCTGAAGATCATCGACATCTCCAACAACCTGGGCGACGCCAAGTCCCTCATCACCCACCCGGCCACCACGACGCACCGCGCCATGGGCCCGGAAGGCCGAGCAGCCATCGGGCTCAGCGACGGCGTGGTGCGGCTGTCGGTGGGCCTGGAGGATCCGGAAGACCTGATCGCGGACCTGGAGCAGGCGCTCAAGCAGATCTGAGTGAGCTTGCAGCCCTGAAGCCTACTGCTGGTAGGTGATGTAGGCCTCGTACTGCACCCGCCACTTCTCCGGGTCCTTGGGATCAGGAATGGTGGTGGTGAGGAACTGAACGCTTGTCACCTGGCCCTTGAGGTACTTCAGCCATTGGGTGACTTCGTGCGCCACGTCCCGGTCGAGCTGGGCTACGTGGTGGACTTGCATAGCCATGGGAGCCTCCTTGATTGGTGGGCTGACTTTACTACCGGCGCCACCACACAGCCACCCCTCACACACGTCTATGGGCGGTGCCGGACAACTCGCGTCTTCCGCAGGCACTGGCTTGCGGGTATGACAGGTATAGGCGTTCCGGACACGAGGGCGCCTTTGAGCCGGCGAAAGGTGATTTGCGATGACCGAACATCAGGGACTGGCCCCGGCGCCGATGACCGCAGCACAGGCCGGCGTCATCGGGAGCCTGGCCGCTCAACTGCGGGTGGACTCCATCCGGTGCAGCACACAGGCCGGGTCCGGCCATCCCACGTCATCATTGTCGGCTGCGGATCTCATGGCCGTCCTGCTCGAGCGGCACCTCCGCTATGACTGGGACCAGCCATCGCTGCCTGCCAATGACCACCTCATTTTTTCCAAGGGCCACGCCTCCCCGCTGCTGTACTCCATGTACCGGGCGGTGGGCGTGGTCGATGAGGACGAACTGATCAATACCTACCGGCAGTTCGGCGGCCGCCTGCAAGGCCACCCCACACCGGTCCTGCCCTGGGTTGATGTGGCCACCGGATCATTGGGCCAGGGCCTGCCGGCCGCGGTGGGCGTGGCACTGGCCGGACGGTACCTGGACCGGCTCCCGTACCAGACGTGGGTGCTGTGCGGGGACAGCGAACTGGCCGAAGGGTCCATGTGGGAGGCCCTGGACAAGGCCGCCTACTACAAGCTCGGCAACCTCACAGCCGTCGTGGACGTCAACCGCCTGGGCCAGGACGGGCCCACGGAACTCCAATGGGACATGGACCGGTACGCCCGGCGCGTGGAAGCCTTCGGGGCCGACGCCCTCGTCATCGACGGCCACGATCTTGCCGCGATCGACGACGCACTCACCCGCGCGCGCTCCAATCCCGACCAGCCGACCGTCATTCTGGCGAAAACCATTAAGGGCAAAGGCGTGCCCGAAATCGAAGACCAGAGCGGCTGGCACGGCAAAGCCCTTCCGAAGGACATGGCCGAACGCGCCGTGGCAGCCCTCGGCGGGCCCGGCAGCCTGCGGATCACCACGGCTCTGCCCGAACCGGGCACACCCGCCATCACCCCAAACCCCCTGGCATCTGTCCGCCTGCCCCGCTGGGAGGTGGGCGACGAGGTGGCGACCCGGGCCGCCTTTGGTGCCGCTGTATCCGCGCTGGCCGCGCGTCCCGAAACCGTCGTTCTGGACGGCGAAGTGGGAAACTCGACCCACGCCGGTGAATTCGAGGACGCCGCCCGGGAACGGTACTTCGAAATGTTTATCGCCGAACAGCAGCTCATCGCCTCCGCCGTCGGGCTCGCGGTCCGCGGCTACGTGGCGTTCGCGGCCAGTTTCGCCGCGTTCCTGATATCCCGGCCCTTCGACTTCATTCGGATGGCCGGCGTCTCCCAGGCCAGCATCCGGCTGGTTGGCACCCACGCCGGCGTCGAAATCGGCCAGGACGGCCCGTCGCAAATGGCACTGGAGGACATCGCTGCCATGCGGGCCGTGCACACCTCCACCGTGCTCTACCCCGCCGACGCCCCCTCCACCGCCCAACTCGTCCAGACCATGGCGGACACCGCCGGAATCTCCTACCTTCGCGCCACCCGCGGCGCCTACCCGGTCATCTACGGGCCCGACGAAAAATTCCCGCTCGGCGGATGCAAAGTCCACCGCGCGGGCCCCAGCGACGCCGTGGCGCTCATCGGTGCCGGGGTCACGCTGCACGAATGCCTCACGGCGGCCGGGCAACTGGCCGAAGCCGGGATCAAAGCCCGCGTCATCGACCTCTACTCCATCAAACCCATCGACGCGGAGACCCTGCGCCGGACCTGCCTCGAGACCGGCGGCCGGATCGTCGTCGCAGAAGACCACTACCCCGAAGGCGGCATCGGATCCGCCGTGCTCGAAGCCCTCGCCGGCACAGACACCCCCGAACTGCACGCCGTCCTGCTTGCCGTCGGGTCCCTGCCCACGTCCGGCAAACCCCAGGAATTGCTCGACGCCGCCGGCATCTCCGCCCGCCACATCACGGCAGCCGCCCGCAGCCTTGTAGGAGCCTGAAACGACTCATTTCAGGCGACGTAACAAGACCCGTCACGGTTTTACTTAGGTAAGGCTTGGCTAATATCATCGTCCGGGTGACCACGCAACTGGATTTCGCGCGGGCGTCCTTTGCCGCGGATCTTGCGAGCCACGGGGACAGGCCCGCCATCCTCACCGACGGACAAGCCCTGACCTATCGGGACCTGGCGGACCGCGTCGATGCCCTTGCCCTCCGGCTCGGCACCGAGCGGCGCCTCGTGGCGCTGGCCGCCGCCAACGACCTCGACTCGCTCGTCGCCTACCTGGCGGCGCTGACCTCCGGCCATCCGCTGATCCTTCTTCCGGAGGACAAACCGGCTGCCCTGGAGTCCCTCGTGGCGGCCTACGATCCCGACGTCATCCTGAGGTCCGCGAACGGGCAGACCGTCCTGGAGGAACGCCGGCCCGGGACGCGGCACCAACTGCATCCGGATCTTGCCCTCCTGCTCAGCACGTCAGGCTCCACCGGCTCCCCCAAGCTCGTGCGGCTCTCACACCAGAATCTGCAGTCCAACGCCGAGTCCATTGCCGACTACCTCGGCATCGGTCCGCACGACCGCGCGGCAACAACGCTGCCCATGTCGTACTGCTACGGGCTGTCCGTGATCAACAGCCACCTGCTCCGCGGCGCCGGCCTGGTGCTCACTGACCTCTCCGTCGTTGACCCGTGCTTCTGGGACCTGTTCCGAAGCCAGGCGGCGACGTCCTTCGCGGCCGTTCCCTACACCTTTGAACTTTTGGAACGGGTGGGGTTCGCTGACATGGACCTGCCCCTCCTTCGCTACGTCACCCAGGCCGGCGGCCGCCTGGCCCCGGAGAAGGTGCGCTGCTACGCGGAGCTGGGACGCCGCAACGGCTGGGATTTATTCGTGATGTACGGCCAGACGGAGGCCACCGCCAGGATGTCCTACCTGCCCCCGGGACTCGCCAGCACGTTTCCCGGCGCCATAGGGATCCCGGTGCCCGGCGGGAGCTTCCGCATCGATCCTGTCCCAGGGCTGGACGACGGGGAGCTCGTCTACACAGGCCCGAACGTCATGCTGGGCTATGCCGGCAGCCCGGACGATCTCGCAGCGGGCCGGACCATCCATGAGCTGCGCACCGGCGACCTCGCCAGGCAGCATCCCGCCGGAGTTTACGAGGTGGTGGGCCGGCGCAGCCGGTTCGTCAAGATTGTGGGACTGCGCGTGGACCTCGGTCAGGTGGAACGGATGCTCGCGGACCTCGGGGTGCAGGCGGCCAGCGCGGGAACGGACCAGGGACTCGTCGTCGCCGTCGAGGGCGAGCACGACCCGCAGCTGCTCAGCAAGGTCCTCGCGCAGGGCATCGGGCTGCCGCGGGCGGCCCTTGAGGTGCACGCCGTCGAACATCTCCCGCGCCTGGCCACCGGCAAGCTGGACTACCCGGCAGTTCTCGCCCTTTCCGGTTCCAAGCCGGCGGAGCCGGCATCGGGGCCCGCCGCCGCAACGGGGCCGGACAACGTCAGAAGGATTTTCGAGGACACCCTGGAGCGGGCGGACATCTCGGACAGCGACACCTTCGTCTCGCTTGGCGGCGATTCCCTGTCGTATGTGGCGGCATCCGTCAGGCTCGAGCAGGCTCTGGGGCGTCTTCCGGCGGACTGGCACCTGACGCCCGTCCGCGATCTGGAGCCGCGCCGCGAGGATGTGCCAGTCCGGAAGCTGCGGCGGTTCTTCGCACCACTGGAAACCAGCATCGTCCTCAGGGCGGCCGCGATCGTCTGCATCGTCAGCACCCACGTCGGCTTGTTCAGCCTGCAGGGTACGGCCCACGTTCTCATGGCCGTGGCGGGCTACAACTTTGCGCGTTTCCAGCTCTCGGGGGAACGGCTCCCCCGCCTGCGGCGGCAGCTCAAGAGCGTGGCCAGGGTGGCGGTGCCGAGCATGGCCTTCATCGGTGCAGCGTACCTGATCACGGACAGATACAGTCCTGCCAACGTGGTGCTCCTCAACGCCATCATCGGGCCCGAGGCCGTGACCACGCAGTGGCACTTCTGGTTCATCGAGGTGCTCGTCTATCTGCTCGTCGGCATGACCGCCCTGCTCGCCATCCCGTGGGCAAGCCGTGCCGAGCGGCGCTTCCCCCTGCTCTTCCCTTTGGCATTGACCGGCGTCGGGCTTCTCACCCGCTTCGGGATTATCGACCCCGGAGTGCCACACACAGCGCCGGCACTCTGGCTCTTCGCATTGGGCTGGGCGATTGCGCGGTCCCGGAACCTGGGCCACCGCTGCGCCGTGTCGGCCATTGCAGCGCTGACTGTTCCCGGGTTCTTCGACAACGCGAACCGGGAAGCAACGCTCCTCATCGGCATACTCGTGCTGGTGTGGCTGCCGGGCATTCCTGTGCCGACGGGCCTCCGCCGCCTGACGGTGGTGCTGGCCAGCGCTTCTCTGTACGCCTACTTGGTCCACTGGCTGGTCTATCCGCCCCTGGCCGGGATCAGCCCCGCGCTGGCCGTCACCGCCTCGCTTGCTGCAGGGTTGGCCTACTGGGCCCTGTGCACGCGGGTTGCCAGCTCGGCAAACCGGTGGAAGGCACGCAGGAGGACGGCCCGGTCAGCCGTGGCGGGCGCGAAGGCGTCCACGATGGCTGCTTAACAAGCCTTAGACTGCCTGCAGCTCCCGGGCCGCCACCGCAGAGACGAGCATCGAACCGGCAGCCACAACGGGATCGATAACGGGTATGCCCAGCCTGCGGCGCAAAACATCCGCCATGCCGATGCTCGTCAGGCCGGTGCTCGCCTCAACGATGACGTCAGCACCGGCATCCACCAGCATGTGGGCCGCAGCGAGGGAATCGAAAATGCCCGTCGGCATGAGGAACCCCTCGGAGGTTTCCACGCCCTCCGGCCCGTCAATCAGCAGCATGCGGTCGCCGAGGGCGTCGGAAATGGGTCCGGGAACCGATTGCTTCAGGCCCAGCACGCCCACCCGCCCGCCGAACGTAAGCGCGGCGGCGGCAGCCGACGAGCCGGCCCCGACCACCGGAATATCCAGCAGGGCGCGCACCTCGGCCAGTCCCGGGTCCGCGGCGCAGCTGACAATCAGGGCGTCAACCTCACCCGCCATTTCGAGCGCCAGTTCCACAACCTTAGGAACGGCCAGCCGAAGCGACTCTGCGTCGTAGACGCCCGACGGCTGGGCCGGAATGCAGCGCGACGTCACCTCGAAGCCGAAAGATTCCTGCAGCAGCTTTCCGTGGGAGTTGAGCAGACGCCGGTCTGACGTCGTCAAAGCCCGGATGACACCTACACGCATGGTCATGCCTTCCCCGAGTGGATCTTGTGCTTCCACCCTAGCCAGACAATATTTCGTGCGGTTTGCCGGGAAATGACCATCGGAAACCTCCCCGCCACTCAGCGCATGTCCGGGGCGCGCTTCAGAAAGGAGGTCAGGACTGGCGGACCCGCAGCAGCTCCGGCACGGGCTCTGCTTCCGCGTCGGCATAGCCGACCGTCCCCCGCAGCGTGGCCCGCACGGCGTGCGCGACGACGGCACCCAGCCCGCCGTCGTCGGGCGCGGATTTCTCCATCACAGTCTCCCGGACGCAGCGCTGTTCTGCAGCGCCCGTGCCGCGGGAGAGGATCTCCTCGACCCCTTGCCGCACCAGGTCGATTTCGCCGTTCTCGGTGAGCACCGGTTCCAGGAAATCCACGAGCGAGCGCACCACCTCCGCGGCGGGCGCGGGCCGGAAGCTGCCGAAGTCTAGCAGCTCGCCGCGGAGGCCGAAATTACTGGCCTGCCACGCCGCCATGCGCAGCAGCACCGTGGGAACCGGGGCCGGCTCCACGCCTTGGTGCCATTCCCTGCTGGCGGACTCCACCAGCGCCCGGACCAGGACGGCGATCAGTGCGGCGTCCTCGGCCCGGAGGCAGACGTCGGCCACCCTGACCTCCACCGTGGGGTGGTTCCGGGACAGCCGCGCGTCGAAGTAGACCATGCCCTCATCCAGCAGCACCCCGCTGTCCAGCAGGCGGGTCACCACCCGCCGGTACGCCGACAGGCTCCCGTAGATGGCGGTGGGGCCAGATGTCGGCCAGCGGTTCCAGGCCTGGGTACGGTAGCTCTCGAACCCGGTTTCCACGCCCTGCCAGAAGGGGGAGTTGGCGCTGAGCGCGATCAGGACGGCCAGCTTGTCCCGGATCCTGTCCAGGACCGCCACGCCTTCATCCTGGGATTCGATGAAGGTGTGGACGTGGAAGCCGCACGTCAGCTGCTCCTGGGCGGTCAGGCCGAAGCGCTCGAGCATCCGGGCGTACCGCGGGTCCGGCGTCGTGTGGCTTGCGAGGGACAAAGGCGAGGTTGCGAGCGCCGCGACCCGTGCGCCGTGCCGCTGGGCGGCCTCATCAGCCATCGCCCGGCCCGCGCGTATCTGGCGGAGCAGTTCCTCATAATCCAGGCACGGCCGGGTCTGGGTCTCGATCTGTTCGAGCTTGAGCTCGGCACTCAAGCCCATCCCGTCATCGCAAGCGGGTCTGGTCTGCTTCTGCAGCAGCCGCGGTTTGTCCGGGGCGTCGTCGGCCGCGAGCTTCCGGCCGGAGAGCAGCGCATCAGCGAGCGCCAACGGCTCCCCGCTGCCCGGGTCCACGATCAGCAGTTCTTCCTCGACCCCAAAAGTCCGCATGCGTACATTGTCCGTCAGACCAGCCGAAACGTCCCTGACATGACGAAAAGCGCGAACGAACACTTGGGGCCCCGCGGCAGGCTGGCCCGAGGGGCGGAAGTGTCCGCTCGCGCTCTGCGGAGGGGCTCCAGCGTCTGTTCGCGCTTTGTTGGTGCTGGGAAAACCTAGTCCTGGAAATACTCGATCTTGGCGCCGATGGTGTTGAGCCGCTCGGCCAGGTCCTCGTAGCCGCGCTCAATGACGTAGATGTTGCGCAGCTCAGACACGCCCCGCGCCGCAAGCATGGCGAGCAGCAGGCACGCCGCCGGGCGGAGGGCAGGCGGGCAGCCGATCTCCGCGGCACGCCACCGGGTGGGGCCGTTGACGTAGATCCGGTGCGGGTCCAGCAACTGCACCCGGGCCCCCAGCTTGTTCAGCTCCGTGAGGTAGATGGCGCGGTTCTCGTAGACCCAGTCGTGGATCATGGTCTGGCCCTCGGCGTTGCCGGCAATCACGGCGAAGAACGGCAGGTTATCGATGTTCAGCCCCGGGAACGGCATCGGGTGGATCTTGTCTTCCGGCGCCCGCAGCTCAGAGGGCTTGGTGGTCACATCCACCAGCCGGGTGCGGCCGTTGCGGGCCATGTACTCTCCCGAAACTTCGAGCTTCTGGCCCATCTGCTCCAGCGTGGCCAGCTCGATTTCCATGAACTCGATGGGCACGCGGCGGATGGTCACCTCGGAATTCGTCACAATACCGGCGGTGATGAGGCTCATCGCCTCGATGGGGTCCTCGGAGGGGAAGTATTCAATGTCGACGTCGATGGACGGCTTGCCGGTGATCTTCAGCGTGGTGGTTCCGACGCCGTCGATCTCCACTCCCAGCCTCTGCAGATAGAAGCAGAGGTCCTGCACCATGTAGTTGGGGCTGGCGTTGCGGATGATGGTGGTGCCGCCCCGGTGGGCGGCGGCCATGATGGCATTTTCGGTGACGGTGTCTCCGCGCTCGGTGAGCACGAAGGAACGGTCAAGAGCGTCCGACGTCGGCGCCTGCACCGTGTAGAAGCCCGCGGTGGCCTCCACCGAAAGTCCGAACTGGCGCAGCGCCTGCATGTGCGGCTCCACTGTGCGCGTGCCAAGGTCACATCCGCCGGCGTAGGGCAGCCGGTACTCGGCCGTTTCGTCCAGCAGCGGGCCGAGGAGCATGATCACGCTGCGGGTGCGGCGGGCAGCCTCAACGTCCATGGACGCCAGGTCCAGCACGGCGGGCCGGCGGAGCTGCAGATCGTTGTCGTTGAGCCAGATGCATTCGACGCCGATGCTCACGAGCACCTCGACGATCCGGTTGACCTCCTCGATCCGAGCCAGCCGGCGCAGTGTGGTGGTGCCGCGGTTGATAAGGCTGGCGCAAAGCAGTGCGACGCCGGCGTTCTTACTGGTGTTGACGTCAACGGAGCCAGAGAGTGTCCGGCCGCCTTCCACGCGGAGGTGGGTCATCTGGGACTTGCCGAGCTTTACGATGCTCTGGCCGAATATCGCCTCAAGCCGCTGGATCATTTTCAGGCTCAGATTCTGCTTGCCCTGCTCCATTCGGGCGACGGCGCTTTGGCTGGTTCCGAGTTCCGCGGCGAGCTGCCCCTGGGTCCAGCCCTTCTGCCCGCGGGCGTCGCGGAGCATGAGTCCAACGTGTTCAGCAGTCTGTTGTGTCATAACAAAAAAATATCACAAATGATGTATTTTGGCGGCGGAGTCGGGCTAGTGCCCGTTGGATTCCAGAATTTACCCGCCCTGTGCGATAAACGAGACCGGGCTAGGCTACCGGCAGCAGGCAGCGGGGCGCAGGCCACCAGGTCTGGGGAGGCGGCGGACCGACATAGCCGCTGGCCTTGACCCGGGAAGCCATCGGGAGCAAGCTAACGCTACCGGTTGCGGCCAGTTAAGGGAACGGGAGGCCGCCTTGTCCATTTTCAACTCCGCGGTGTTCGGCGAGAAGCGCCCCTCCAGGCAGCAGGCCACCGCATTTCTCTCCTTCGTGGTAGCCACGGCGGTGGGCTTCGTGCCGGGCCCCCGCCTGGACGATGGCACTCCCCTGGAGTCCTCCGTCATGCAGCCCACGGCCGTGGCGTCCGCCACCGCCCCGGCTGCTCCAGCCCAGCCTGCGGCCCCGTCGACTCTGGCCCAACCGTCCGCGCCCCAGCCCTCGGCAGGCGGCACCACGCTGCTCGGCAACGACGTGTCCTGGCCGCAGTGCAACAAGGCCCTGCCCAAGGACCCGGCGTTCGCCATCGTCGGCGTCAACAACGGGCTGGCCAACACCACCAACCCGTGCCTGCATCAGCAACTGGATTGGGCAGATGACATCTCTTCCGACCTGACTGGACAGCCGGGCGTGGCCCTCTACGTCAACACCGCCAACCCCGGCAGTGCCGGATCCTGGTGGCCCACAAGCAACAACTATGGTGGCAAGACCGTGCCGAACCCCTACGGCGAGTGCAAGGGGCAGGTGGATGTCCCCTGTGCCTACATGTACGGATATGCCAAGGCCTTCGATGACGCCTACCTCCGCAGCATCACTAATCCGGAGGACTATCTGTGGTGGCTGGATGTGGAAACGGGCAACAGCTGGTCCGGCAACAAAGACGCCAACAGGGCAGACCTTGAGGGCATGACGGACTTCTTCCACAGCATCGACGCGGACGTGGGCATCTATTCCACCGGCGTCCAGTGGGGACAGATCGTTGGCCAGGTCAGCCCCGGCAGCAACCTCTACAACCTCCCCAGCTGGCTCCCCGGCGCCCGCACGGCCAGCGGGGCCAAGGGCAACTGCTCGGCCGCGCCCCTCACCGCCGGCGGCCGGGTTATCCTCACCCAGTTCGTCTCCAAGGGCTTCGACTACGACTACTCCTGCATCTGACCCGGACGCCCAGGCACGGCGGGAGGCCTCCGCAGCCCCGGCCTGACCCGTGGTTAGGACCTGACCCATGGTTAGACTCGGGCCATGCGCCACACCGACACCATCCGGACCGCCACCATCGAAGACGCGGAAACCCTCGCCCAACTCCAGCTCGAGTGCTGGCGAGAGACCTACTCGGGACTGCTGTCCCCCGACTTTTTCGCGAGGCAGAGCGTGGACGAGCGGCTGGCCATGTGGCTCCGGCTACTGAACGGCGCCCACGCCGGGCGCCAATTCGTTGCAGACGTCGGCGGACGGCTGGTGGGATTTGCCGGCTCACTTCCGCCGCGCCTACATCCGCTCGGCCTGCTTCCGCCGGCGGCAGGCTCCGCTGACGCACGTTCCGACGGCAGGGCTGAGCTCTGGGGCATCTACGTGCTGAAAGCCCACCACGGTTCCGGGCTGGGCCAACGGCTTCTTGATGCAACGCTCGGAGCCGAGCCCGCAGCCCTGTGGGTGGCCCAGGACAACCCCAGGGCCCAGGCCTTTTACCGCCGCAACGGCTTCGAGTTCAACGGAACGAAGGAAGCCATTGAAGACTGGGAAGGACTCGTCGAACTGAGGATGACAAGGTAGTCCGGCGCTGGCCAACTACACCTAGGACCCTTCGAGCCACACCATGTTCCAGGTCCCGGCCCATACGGCAGCAACCACGGCGCCGGCCGCGATCACGGCTCCGCCGAGCAGCACCCAGATGTCCAGGCGACTGTAGGTCGATTCGCGGGCCCACGTCCGTGTGGCCCCGCCGAAGCCGCGCGCCTCCATGGTGACGGCGAGGCGGGTCGCGCGCCGGATGGCCTGGACCAGCAGGCCGAAGCTCTGCCCCAGGGTGGCGCGCAGCCGCTGCCACGGGTTGCCCCGGGACCCCACGCCGCGGGCGCGCCGGGCCATGCCGATGGTCTGCCATTCCTCCGCCATGAGCCCCACGAGTCGCATGGCCGCGAGAGTGCCCAGCACGAACCGGTGCGGCAGGCGGGCCTTCTGCGCCAGCGAATCGGCGAGGTCGGTGGGGTCCGTGCAGCTCATCAGCAGCACCGCCGGCAAAGCAATCGCGAGGCCGCGGAGCAGGAAACCCAGCCCCAGCTGGAGGGAACCTTCGCTCATGGACCAGATGCCGACGTCGAGCAGTACCTTCCCGCTGTCCGGCGACAGGATGGAGGTGCTCCAGCCGCCCACGGCGGCAGCGACAATCAGCGGCCAGCCGCGCTGCCAGAGCAGCGTGAACGTCAGGCCGGCGAGCGGGAAAAGCAGCAGTTCGCAGGCCAGCGCCACGGATGCGGACATCCAGTCGATGGACAGGGCCAGAACAAGGGTGATGAGGAAGACGGCGGCGAATTTGGCCAGCGGGTTGGCCCGGGTCAGCAGCGCCCGGTTTCCGGAAAGGCTCAGCGCGTCCCTCATGTCGCGGCCTCTTCCGGTGCGCCGAGGGCGTGCCCGGCCGTGCCCGGCTGAGCTGTGCCCGGCTGAGCTGTGCCCGGCTGACGCGTGGCGGGCTGAGCTGTGCCCGGCTGACGCGTGCCGGGCTCACCCAGTCCCCGGGGGGCGAGCCTGAACTCGGTCCCGCCCAACACATGCGTGAATTCCTGGTCGTGCGTCACGGAAACCACGGCGGTGCCGGCGTCGAGCAGTTCGGACAGGAAGGAGGCGAGCTCGGCCCAGGTGTTGGCATCCTGGCCGAACGTCGGCTCGTCCAGGATCAGGACCTGGGGATGGGCCGCGAGCACCGTGGCCACGGAAAGCCTGCGCTTTTCCCCGCCGGAGAGCGTGTACGGGTTGGCGTCCACGAGACCGGTCAGGCGAAGCCGTTCCAGCAGCTCGTCAACTCGCTCTTCGCCGTGGCCCATGTGCCGCGGGCCGAACTGCAGCTCGTCCAGGACCCTGCCCGTGACGAACTGGTGCTCGGGTTCCTGGAACACGGTGCCGATCCTCGCGATCAGCTGCTCGGCCCGCCACTTGTACGGGTCGATCCCGGCGCCGCGGCTCAGTTCCACGGTGGCGGACACCTTGCCGTCAACGGGCGGGATAAGGCCGGCGAGCGTCAGGGCAAACGTGGATTTCCCGGCGCCGTTGGGCCCGGTAATGGTCAGCGCTTCGCCGGCGCGGACCTGGGCCGTGATGTCCCGCTGGACAGGCACGGGCGGAACGGACCTGAAGCCGCGGCGGCGTGGCCGCTCGCGTGAGACGGCCAGGCCCTCTGCGGCGAGCAGCAGCTGGCCCGTGACTTCAGCCGAGGTTCCGGCAAGAGTCCGCTGCCGCGCGGCCGGGACATATCCGGGAACCCAGACCCCGGCGGCAATGAGCATCTCGCGCGCTTGTTCAAGAACCTGGTCCGGCGTACCGTCGATCAGCACCGCCGGCTGCGTGCCGGATCCAGGCTGCAGCACCACGATCCGGTCTACCAGGTCCTTCCATACGGCTACCCGGTGCTCCACGACCACCAGCGTGGCGCCCGTCTTGTCGAGGCAGCGGCCCACGGCGTCGCGGACTTCCAGCACGCCTGCCGGGTCGAGATTGGCGGTCGGCTCGTCCAGCAGGATGAGCCCCGGCCGCATCGCCAGGATGCCGGCCAGCGCAAGGCGCTGTTTCTGCCCGCCGGACAGGGCCGACGTCGGGTGGTCCATCGGAAGGTGCGCGAGCCCGACGTCGTCCAGTGCCTCGTGGACGCGGGTCCAGATTTCGTCGCGGGGCACGGAGAGGTTTTCGGCACCGAACGCTACGTCGTCGCCGAGGCGGGAGAGGACCACCTGCGTTTCGGGGTCCTGCTGCATGAGGCCGGCGCGGCCGCGCCGCGCGCGCGGCGGTTCGCCGTCAATCAGCAGGCTGCCGGTCTCGTCCGCGTCGTCGCTGTCGGCAGGGCCGCCGTCGCCGGCCGCGCTGTTTCCCGAGGTGCCGTCACCCAGAACCCCGGCGAGGGCGTGAAGCAGCGTGGACTTGCCGGCGCCGGAAGGTCCCAGCAGCAGGACCCGCTCCCCCGGCCGGATGTCCAGGTCCAGCGCGTTGACGGCGGGCCTGGACCGTCCCGCGTGGCGCCAGCCCCAGCCGCGGGCGGTGACCGCGGCGGGGCGGACGCCGCCGTCGTAATGTGCGGGCATCAGGAGAAGACGGGCTCCGTGGCTGCCTTGCGGGACGCGAACGAGCTCAGCACGCCCGTCCTGGCCAGGCCGCGGGTAGCGATCCAGGACAGCACGCCGGCGATGACCGCGCCGGAAATGGCGCAGAACACGATATACGCGAGCTTGTCCCCGGCGGCGTACGCAATGTTCCAGCCCCACGGAGCGAAGGAGTCATTCAGGCCGCAGAACAGGCCCGCACCCGCGCCGGCCAGCAGCGAAGCGGGGAGGTTGAATTTCTTGTACATGAAGGCGGCGAACACGAGCTCCGCACCCAGGCCCTGCAGGATGCCCGAAATCAGCACCGTGGTGCCGTACTGCGAGCCCATGATCAGCTCGCCGGTGGCGGCGACGGCTTCGCAGAACAGTGCCGCACCCGGCTTGCGGACGATGAGCATGCCGAGCACCGCTGGAATCATCCAGCCGCCGGCGTAGAGGCCGGAGAGGGGCGGGTACACGGCGTTGACGGGGGCGGAGATGAGGTTGGCGCCCTGGGACCAGGCCCAGAAAATCACGCCGCCGGCGACCGCGATCAGTGCCGCCACCACGATGTCAGCCACGCGCCAGTTGTAGCCGGTCTTCTTGATTGTTGCAGTTGTCATGATGGTCCTCCTGAGGAACAGGAGGGGAAAGCGCTCCCCGGCTGCTGGCGGTTGGTTTGCCTGCTGCCGGACACTTTGAGAACTCGACTCCCTTGCGCCGGTACTAGCCGGATCAGGTTCGAGGGTCTGCGGCGGTCCGCACTCTCAGCGCCCATCCTCGGTTTCGCTGGCAGTTGCCAGTGATGCCCGACGGCGGCGCTCCCCTGTCGTGATAAATCTGCCCTTGTGGGCTGATCCAGTTTACACCGGGACGGCCGCGGAAGACCGGCGCCGCGGTCACAATCCGGGAGGTATCCGGGAAGTGCGCGGAGGCGCCAGAGGGCGGCGAACAGAGGTTGCCTGGGACGGGGCGGCGCGAGGACAGCGCGGAGTACATTGGGGCCATGACGCAACAGGATCCCGGCAGCCAAGCCGCTTTTGACCCCGACTCCGCCGCCGAGCAGCCGGCGGGCGCTCTGGCAGCCCTGATCGCCAGCATCGAAGCGGAAATCACCGAGCTGCAGTTTCCCCGGTTCGGCAGGGACGACGCCCTCAACCTCGGCCTCCTGCTGGTTGAGCTCGGCAAGATCGGCAACCTGCCCATCGCCGTCGACATCACCAAGGGCGAACACGTGCTGTTCCATGTGGCACTGGAGGGTGCCACCCCGGACAACGAGCACTGGGTCAAGGCCAAGCAGCGGACCGCAGCACGCTACGAGGAACCGTCCCTGCTCGTGGGACTGCGCGGCCGACTCGGCGGGGGCCGCATCGAGGACAACGCCTGGTTTGACCAGTCCAGGTATGCCGCCCACGGCGGCTCATTCCCCATTTACGTGGAAGGCGTGGGTGCGGTAGCCACGGTGACGGTCTCAGGGTTGCCGCAGAAGGCCGACCACGATCTGGTGGTGCGGGCGCTTCGGGAAATCCATGCGTCCATGCGGCTAGGCTAGGGGCAGTCTGTATTCACGTCGCAAGGAGTTTCGGAATGAGTTTTTTCATCAAGCTGCTTGGCACCGGCATTAGCCTGCTCGCCGGATTCGCCGGCACCAAGGCCGTGGACACCATCTGGGAAAAGACCACGGGCCGCAAGCCGCCCAAGGGCGGGAAGGACGACGTCCCCACGACGCTCCGCTCGGCCCTCACCTTTGCCCTCATTTCAGCTTCGGTGAGCGCCATCATCCAGGTGCTGGCCAACCGGGGCACACAGCGGGCGATCACCCGCTTCGCCAAAACCCAGGACATCGTCTAGCCACTTCCGGGTGAGCCGACTACGGCCCCGACTAATGCTGGACACTGCATCAGACGGGGCCGTGGTCCGCGGTCATTCCCCAGCGGAGTTCCTGGGCTGGCTACGGTATGGCGGCGACGACGTCGATTTCGACCAGGAAGTCGCCCAGGAATGAACCGACGGTGGTTCGAGCCGGGGTCGTGGGGTGTCTGGCCCGGGTGACGAGGAAGCCGTTGGCGGCGATCGCCTGGGAGTAGGGTCCGGCCGGGCTGGGCGCGAGGTCTGTGGTTACCTGCCGTCGAGGCATGGGGAGGACTCCTTTCGTGTGACCGGCGCGGTGGCCGGCCGGAGTTGTTGATGTTCTTAGAGGACCTTTGAAAGAAAGGCCTGGGTGCGTTCGTGCCGCGGTGAACCAAGGACCTCCGCGGGGGGTCCGCTTTCGACGACCACCCCCTGATCCATGAAAACGACCTGGTCGCTTACCTGACGGGCAAAGCCAAGTTCGTGCGTGACGACGACCATGGTCATCCCGGCCTCGGCGAGGGATTTCATGACGTCGAGCACTTCGCCGACGAGCTCCGGGTCGAGTGCGGACGTGGGTTCATCGAAGAGCATGAGCTTGGGTTTCATGGCCAGTGCCCGCGCGATTGCGATCCGCTGTTGCTGCCCGCCGGAGAGCTCCTGGGGGTAGGAGTGTCCCCGGTCGCCGAGCCCGACGCGGTCCAGCAGCGTCTGCGCTTCGGCGGTGACTTCGTTCCGCGGACGCCCGAGCACATGGACGGGCGCTTCCACGATGTTCTCCAGCACCGTCATGTGCGGGAAGAGGTTGAAGCGTTGGAAAACCATGCCCGCGTTCAGCGGTGAGCGTGCGGTCTGGCGCTCTTTCATTTCGTAAAGTCGTCCGTGGCGCTCGGTGTAGCCCACCAGGTGTTCGTCTACGTAAAGGCGACCGGCGTCGACCTTTTCCAGGTGGTTGATGCACCGGAGGAAAGTGGTCTTCCCGGAACCGGACGGTCCGATCAGGCAGGTCACCGAACCACGTTCGACTCTCAGATCAATGCCTTTGAGGATTTCCGTTGAGCCGAAGCTCTTGCGGACACCCTGGGCTTCCACCATGGCGGTGTTCATCATGCTGTCCTTGTCTTTGGCTGGGCCTTTTGCTGGCGGGTCCGTCGCGGCGCGACGTCGAAGCCGCGGCCATACCGTCGTTAGAGTTTGGTTTGGAAGAAGCTCAGGATGGTTGTCATCAGCAGGTACCATAGGCTGGCGACGATGAGCAGCGGGATCGTCTGGTAGTTGTTGGCGTAGATGATCTGGGCCGAGTACCTGGATCTGGACGACCCGCAGAAGCGGCTCTGGCTGTGGCTGCGCCTCACAACCATGGATCTCGCACCGCGGGCGACACCAACTGCACCGAGATCCGGACCTGCCAGCGCGCTGGCTTAGGCCTCCGGCAGAGAACAGGCCCCTTTTGTTTCAGGCGGCTTGGGGGTGTCTGATAGACACTGCCACCGGGTTCTCGGGCTGCGTAGCGTGGTGGTTGTGGACAGAAAAGAAGAAGTCCGTGAGTTCCTGATCTCGCGGCGCGCGAAGCTCAGCCCTGAGCAGGCAGGTATTCCCAGCTATGGAGAGCTGCGGCGCGTGCCCGGCCTGCGCCGGGAGGAAGTGGCGCAGCTCGCCGGTGTGAGCACGGACTACTACACGCGGCTGGAACGCGGCAGCGTGCGCGGCGTCTCAGACTCCGTGCTCGAGGCTGTGGCCGCTGCTCTTCAGCTGGACGAGGCCGAGCGGGCACACCTGATGGATTTGGCCCGGACGGCCAACGCGCCGGCCCGCCGGACGCCGCGCCGGCCGGCACAGCAGCGGGTCCGTCCCGGGGTGCTGCGTCTGCTGGACGGCATGACCGGAGTGGTGGCCATGGTGCAGAACGGCCGCTCGGACGTACTGGCCGCCAACCTGTTGGGCCGTGCGCTGTACGCGGAGGTGTTCAAATTCGCCGGACCGTCGGGGCCGGACACCCCGGGTCGGCTCCCGAACCAGGCACGCTACCTCTTCCTCGACCCGCGTGCAGGCGATTTCTACCCCGATTGGCGTGCGATCGCGGCCACCACGGTCGCGATGCTGCGTTCGGAAGCAGGGCGTAACCCCCACGACCGGGCGCTGAACGAGCTGGTCGGGGAGCTGACCACGCGCAGCGGTCTGTTTGCCGCCCTGTGGGCCGGGCACGATGTTCGGATCCACACCACGGGGACCAAGCGCTTCCACCACCCGGTCGCCGGGGAACTCTCCCTGCAGTTCGAGACGCTGGACCTTCCCGGCGATGAGGGACAGACCCTGTTCACCTTCACCGCCGAACCGGGCTCCGCGTCTGAAAACGCGCTGGCGTTCCTCGCCAGCTGGGCGGCATCGCCTCCCCAAACCACCATCACCGGCGATTCTGCCGGTGGCTCCGCCGTCCCTGAGATGCGCCCCCACGCGCAGCCGGGACCACATACCCAGGGAAACCAAAGCCATGACTGAGACGAAAACCAAGACAGAGCAGAAGGAAAACATGACCGAGAAGAAGGTCTGGTTCATCACCGGCGCCGGCCGCGGGATGGGCACCGACATCGCGAAGGCGGCCCTGGCGGCCGGCCACGCGGTGGTCGCCAGCGGCCGCAACCCGGAAAGGGTCGCCCAGGCCGTAGGCGAAAACGAGAACCTGCTGGCGGTGAAGCTCGACGTCACTGACCCTGCGGATGCGGCGGCCGCCATCCAGGCTGCAGTTGGCCATTTCGGACGCATCGACGTCCTGGTGAACAACGCCGGCAACTTCTACGCCGGATTCTTTGAGGAAATCACCCCGGACGACTTCCGGACACAGATTGAAACCACCATGTTCGGGCCCATGAACGTCACCCGCGCGGCACTGCCGGTCCTGCGGGCCCAGCGCTCGGGCCTGGTCGTCACGATCTCCTCGACCGCCGGGATCACGGGCGGGGAGTTCCTCACCGCGTACGCAGCGTCGAAGTTCGGCGTCGAGGGCTGGGCGGAGTCCCTGGCCGTGGAAATCGCCCCGTTCGGCATCCGTACCATGATCGTCGAACCGGGATTCTTCCGCACCGAGCTGCTCACCCCGGAATCCACCAGCTACGCCGTATCCACCATCGAAGACTACGCCGTGCGGACAGAGCAGACGGTCGCCGCGTGGAAGGGCATGAACGGCCTGCAGGGCGGGGACCCGGCGAAGCTCGCCGACGCACTGATCCAGTTGGCCGAGCTGGATGAGCCGCCGCTGCGGTTCGCAGCCGGCGCGGACGCCGTCGGAGTATTCGAGACCCGGGCCAAGGAACTCCAGGACCAGGCCGACGCCCACCGCCGACTCTCCGGCAACCTCGCCCACGACGACGCCTGACAGCAACGCAAACGGACGACGGCGGGAGGTCCCGCCGTCGTCTCCCAAACCCGCCGCAAAGCCCACCGCCACCAACCCGCTGGACTGCTATGGCTGCCGGTGGCCCAAAACCGGCACTAACATCTTGAGGAGAACCCAGCCATGACATCGAAACTGACCGGAACTGCCGCCCTCGTCACCGGCGCCAGCAGCGGCATCGGCGCCGCCACCGCTCGGCAGCTCGCTGCACTCGGCGCGTCCGTCGCGCTCGTCGCCCGGCGCCGGGACCGCCTGGAGGCCCTGGCAGCCGAGATCGAAGAAGCCGGCGGCACTGCGTTGGTCATCGAAGCCGACATCACCGACCGCGCCCAGGCGCAGGCCGCCGTAGACCGGACCGTGGAGCGCTTCGGACAGCTGGACATCCTGGTCAACAACGCCGGCCTCATGCTCCTTGGCCCGGTCGTCGGCGCCGACCCCGCGGAGTGGGACCGCATGATCGCCATCAACGTCCAGGGCCTGCTCCACACCACTCACGCCGCCCTGCCGCACCTGCTCAAAGCCGCCGAGGACGGCACGCGCCGGGTCGCGGACATCGTCAACATCAGCTCGATCGCCGGGCGGGTCGCCTGGAACGGCTACGGCGTCTACAACCTGACAAAGTTCGGCGTCAACGGCTTTACCGAATCCCTTCGCCAGGAAGTCACCCAGCGCCACGTGCGCGTCGGCGTCCTGGAACCCGGCGGCGCGGACACCGAACTGGGGTCACACAACAACCCCGAGGTCCGCGGCGAGATGATCGATCCGTTCTATGAGCAGACGGAGGTCCTCGCACCCGAGGACATCGCCGACGGCGTCGCCTACATGGTCACCCGGCCACGGCACGCCTCCATCGGCGAGCTGTGGGTCATGCCCACCGACCAGGCCTGAACGCAACGGCTCACTCCGCGGCAGGTGACCGGCCGTCGGAATCCGGCGCCTTGGCCGCTTCGGCGGCCTTCAGTACAACGGCTTCCAGCTCATCCGTGCTGAGCAGTTCCCGGTGGAGGTGCTTGGTGCGGTAGCCGGCCCGGCCCACCATATGTGCGGACACCGGCACCGTGAGCAGCTGGAAGATCCACGCCACGAGCAGTACCGGCCATACCCACCACGTGCGCAGCTGCAGGCCCACGGCGGCAAGCAGCAGGAACAGCCCGAGCACCTGTGGCTTGGTGGCGGCGTGCATGCGGCTCATGAGGTCCGGGAACCGCAGCAGGCCGATGGCCGCGGCCAGGGACATCACTGCCCCCACGATCATGAACACGGCGGAGACAGCATCGACGACCGTGTCCACGGCATTGGCGTCAGGATTCATTGAGGTGCTCCCGCCGGTCGGCCACGAAGCGCGCCACCGTCACTGAGCCGATGAACCCGATGATGGACACCGCCACCAGCAGCATCAGGTTGTTCAGGTGCCTGTTCACGGCCATGTCGATGCACAGCGCCGCGCCCAGGATGGCCAGCAGGACGTCGGCCGCCAGGACCCGGTCCAGCAGCGACGGACCACGGGCGATGCGCACGATCGCACCGGCCGCGGCCAGGGACAACACCACGGCGGTCACGGTCAGGACGAGCTCCATCATGCGCCCACCTCCTGGTTCAGGGCTGCAAGTTCTTCCTTCGTGCCCATGACGCGGATCAGCCCCGCCTCGGTGTCCCGAACTTCCTTGCGGAGCTTCAGCACGTCGTCAGCGTTCCTAACGTTCAGGCCGTGGATGTAGAGCGTGGACGTGGACCTGTCCACCTCCACCACGAGCGATCCGGGAATCAGCGAGATCACGTGCCCGGTGGCGGTCACCATCAGGTCAGAATGGCTCCGCAGCGGAACGGCGACGACGGCGTTGGTCACCTTGGGCCCCCGCACCACGGCCAGGTAAAAAACCTGGAAGCTGGCGGCCACCACCCTGCCAAGGAACTGCACGGCGAACGGGACGGCGCGGAGGATGCTGAAGCGCCCGCTCAGCTCCACCGGCGGCAGGTAGAACAGGCGGGCCACCACGGCGGCGAGCAGGGCGCCGAACAGCAGGTTGCCCGGACTGAAGTCCTGCCAGAGGGCACCCCAGACGATCACGAGCCATACAAGCAGCGGCAGTTCCTGCCGCAGGGAGATACGCTTCCGGCTCATTTTCCGCCACCGCCCGGGTCACTGCCGTCCAGGGTGCTGCCCTTCAGGGCGCTGCCACCCACGGCCAGGCCCGGAACGGGCGCATGCTCGCCCAGCACCGCCTGGATGTACGCAGACCTGTCCAGCATGGCCTCAGCGGACTGGCCCGCCACCCGGAAGAGCGGGCCGGCGAAGACCGTGAGCGCCACGCCAAGGACCACGAGGCCCAGCGTGGAGCCCACCATGGTCCGGGGCAGCAGGACGACGTTGCGCTTGCCCGCCCGGTGGCCCGTGGCCGAATCCTTGGTGTCGGCGAGCAGGACGGGGTCGGGGTGCTCGGCGTCGTCGGCCTTCCGCCAGAACGCACGGTTCCAGACCCTGGCCACCGCCAGCAGGGTCAGGAGGCTCGTCACAACGCCGCCGATGACCAGCGAGTAGGCCAGCGGGGTGCCGAGCTGGATGCCGGCCTGCATCAGCCCCAGCTTGCCAAGGAATCCGGAGAACGGCGGGATGCCCGCGAGGTTCATGGCGGGGATGAAGAACAGCAGAGCCAGCAGCGGCGACAGCTTGGCCAGCCCCGCCAGCCGGTCCACGGACGAGCTTCCGCCGCGGCGCTCGATCAGGCCGGTGACCAGGAAGAGGCTGGTCTGGATGGTGATGTGGTGGGCCACATAGAACACGGCAGCGGCGAGGCCCGCCACCGAGGACATGGCCAATCCGAACACCATGTAGCCGATGTGACTGACCAGGGTGAAGGACAGCAGACGCTTGATGTCGCTTTGGGCCAGGGCACCCAGGATCCCCACCACCATGGTCAGCAGCGCAGCCACCATCAGCGGTGAGTTGAGGGTGTCGCCGGGGAAGAGGAGGGTCTCTGTGCGCACCATGGCATAGACGCCCACCTTGGTCAGCAGGCCGGCGAACACTGCCGTCACGGGGGCCGGTGCCGTGGGATAAGAGTCAGGCAGCCAGAAGGACAGCGGGAACACGGCGGCCTTGATGCCGAACGCCACCAGGAGCATGACGTGCAGCAGCGTTTTGGTGCCCGGGTCCAGCTCCGCAAGTTTGATGGCGAGGTCCGCCATGTTGATGGTGCCGGTGGCCCCGTAGATCATGGCGATCGCGATCAGGAACAGCACTGAGGAGACTACCGAGACCACCACGTACGTGACGCCGGCACGGACGCGCGGACCTGTCCCGCCCAGGGTCATCAGAACGTAGCTGGCGGTCAGCAGGATCTCGAAGCCGACGTAGAGATTGAAGAGATCACCGGAGAGGAATGCGTTCGAGACACCTGCCACGAGAATCAGGTACGTGGGGTGGAAGATCGACACGGGGGCGTCCTCGTCGCCGTCGGCCATGCCCTGACCGGTGGCGTACACGAGGACCGCGAGGCTCACCGCGGAGGACACCACCAGCATCAGCGAGGAGAACTGATCTACCACCAGCACGATCCCCCAGGGCGGCAGCCAGCCACCGATGTTCACCGCCTCCGTTCCGCCGTCCCAGACGGAGGCCAGCAGCAGGCATTCGAGCAGCAGGGTGAGGGACAGCAGCGCTATGCTCACTGCCCGCTGTGCCCGCGAGCGCCGGATCAGCACGAACGTCAGGGCTGCGCCCAGGATGGGAAGAACGACGGCGAGCGGGGCCAGGCTTGCGATGCTCACTTTCCGCCTCCTTCAGTGTTGATGTCGAGGTTGGCGGAGCCGGGCTTCTCTTCCCGCGCGGCATCTTCGGCGGAGATGGTTCCTCCGCCCGCCGGGACTGCGGCCGGCGCGGGAGCGGCTTCAGTGGCGGCTTCAGCTGCGGACGAGTCAGACACAGCCGCGCCGTCGGAGCCGAGCATGGTGAGCGGGAACTCGGAGGTTTCCACCGGGATAACGGCGTCGTCCTCGGCATCGAAGCTGGGTGTTGCCGCGACGCGGCGGTCCTCGACGTCGTCCTGGATCTCGTCCTGGCGGGCCAGCACCCAGGTCCGGTAGATGATGCCCAGCATAAAGGCGGTAACGGCGAAGGAGATCACGATCGATGTCAGGATCAGTGCCTGGGGCAGGGGGTCGTTGTAGGCGCCCGGGTCCGTGTCTTTGCTGAAGAACGGGGCCGCGCCGGCGTAGCCGCCGGTGGCAAGGATCAGCAGGTTGGTGGCATTGGCCAGCAGCATCAGGCCCAGCAGCACGCGGGTGAGGCTGCGCTCGAGAATGAGGTAGATGCCGCACGCATACAGCGCGCCCATGAGTGTCAGCAGGGTGAGGTTGACGCTCATGCCTGTCCCCTCGCGGTGGTCTCGGCCGGGACGCCGGGCCCCCGGTCCCCGGCAGACGGGCTGTCCTCGGCCGCCTGGGTTTCGGAAGGTTCGCGTTCGGAGGGTTCGGCTTCGGCGGATTCGGCTTCGGCGGATTCGGCTTCGGCATGCGGGCCGGCGGATTGCCCCTCGGCGGATTGCCCGGGCTGTTCCTCGAAATGCTCGTCGATCTCGGCTCCCAGGCTGCGCAGCACGTCCAGCACCAGCCCGATCACCACAATGTAGACGCCGGTGTCGAAGATGGTGGACGTGACAAACTTGATGTCCCCGAAAACCGGCAGCCACACCTCAACGATGGCGCTTTGGAACACCTGCCCGCCCAGCAGGAGCGGGGCCACGCCGGACGCGGCGGCCGTTGCCAGGCCGATCCCCAGCAGGGTTCCGGCGCTGATGGGGGTGGCCTCCCGAAGCTCGTAGCGTCCGCCCGCCAGGTAGCGGAGGGTGAGGGCCAGCCCTGCCATGAGCCCGCCCGCGAACCCGCCGCCGGGAAGGTTGTGCCCGGCCAGCAGCAGGTAGAGGGAAAAGATGATCATCGAGTGAAAGATCAGCCGCGTGACCACTTCAAAGATGATGGAGCGCCGTTCGGGCGCCATGGTGCGGCCTGCCACCAGCCACGCGTCGCGGGAGGCGGCGGCGAACTTGCGGCTCAGCGCCAAGGCGGCGCCGTCACGCGACGACTTGTCCACTCCCCTGCGGCGGCCCACCGTGCCCTCGGCCACTGTGGCCGATGCGCGGATGCCGTCGCCGCGGCCGCGGATGAAGATCAGGCTGGCGACGCCGGTCGCGGCCAGCGCGAGCACCGAGATCTCGCCGAACGTGTCCCACACCCGGATGTCCACGAGCGTGACATTGACGATGTTCAGCCCGCCGCCGCCCTCGTAGGCGAGCTTCGGGAACTCCAGGGACACCGGCGTAGCAACCCGGGCACCCATGGCGTGGATGGCGGCGAAGACCATGGTGGCGCCAAAGGCCAGCCCGATGATCACGCGGACAACGCGGTACTTGCCGCCGGTGCGGTCCCGGAGTTCGGCCGGCAGGCTGCGCATGGCCAGGACAAAGGCCACCAGGATGATGGTTTCCACCAGCATCTGTGTCAGCGCCAGGTCCGGCGCGCCCTGCAGTGCGAACATCAGGGCAATGCCGTAGCCGGTCACCGAGACCATGAGCACCGCCAGGAAGCGCTTGTTGGCCCGGACTGCCGCCAGGGCCCCGATCACGATGCCTGCCCCCGCCACGATCTGCAGCGGCGAGTTGGGGTCGATGAAGTACAGCCCTTCCGGCAGCGGCTTGCCAGCGGCGATGAGGGCGGTCAGCGGCAGCACGAACGCGACGGTCAGGATCACGGCGAGGTAGAAGTACAGCGAACCACGCTGCGTGCGGCCCGTGATCCACACGGCGGCGTCGTCCAGGGCGCCGATGGTCAGCTGGTAGCCGCGGTCCGCGTCAATCCATCCGGGGACCGCGCTCTGCGCTCGGTCCACCAGCCCGCGGGCGTAGAACATGGCAAGGCCGAGTGCGAAGGTGACGGCCGTCAGCCCCAGCGCCGGAGTGAAACCGTGCCACAGCGCCAGGTGCCCGGCGGCACCTCCGCCGGACCCGGCGTCGGCCGTTCCCCCGGCGAACAGGGCAGCGTACGGCTGGATCCAGCTGTCCACCGGCGCTGGCCACAGGCCGTAAACGATGGTGAGAAAACTCAGGACGGCGGGCGCCGCGAGGAAGGACGGCTTGATTGCCTTGAACGGCGTACGGTCCACGCCCGGCTTCTCCGCGAAGGCGCCCCACAGGAACCGGGCGCTGTAGGCAAAAGTAAGCACTGATCCGAGCACCACTCCGGCGAGGACCACCGCGCCCCACGGTCCGTAGCCGGGCTCGCCCGCGAAGTGGACGAAGGCCTCGAGCACGGATTCTTTGGCCACAAAGCCTCCCAGCAGCGGGACACCCGCCATGGAGGCGGCACCGATCGCGGCCACGACCGCGAGGGCACGAGACGACCGGAAGACGCCGGAGAGCTTGCGGATATCGCGCGTGCCGGACTGGTGGTCGATGATGCCAACCACCAGGAACAGCGTGGCCTTGAAGAGTCCATGCGCCAGCAGCATGGCGAGGCCCGCGAGCGCCGCGTCGGGTTTGCCAAGGCCCACCACCATGGTGAGGAAGCCGAGCTGGCTGACGGTGCCGTAGGCCAGGATGAGCTTAATGTCGGTCTGCCGCAGTGCCCGGTACCCGCCCACGAGCATGGTGGCGAGGCCCAGCCCAAGCACCATGGGGAGCCAGTACGCCGTATCGGTGAATCCCGGGGCCAGCCGTGCCACGATGTAGACGCCGGCCTTCACCATCGCAGCGGCGTGCAGGTAGGCGCTCACCGGCGTGGGGGCGGCCATGGCTCCCGGAAGCCAGAAGTGGAACGGGACGAGCGCGGATTTGGTGACTGCGCCAATAAGGATCAGTACGACGGCGGCGCCCACGGCTCCCGCCGTTTGCCCGCCGACCAGCCCGGGCGCCTGTTCCAGGATGGCTGATATCCGGTAGGTGCCGGCGCTGGCCCCGAGCATGATCAGGCCAACGAGCATGGCAAGGCCGCCCGCCGTCGTGACCATGAGTGCCTGCAGGGCGGAGCGGCGGGCAGCGAGGCGGGTGCGGGCGTAGCCGATCAGCAGATAGGACAGGACCGTGGTGAGTTCCCAAAAGATGAACAGCAGGAGCAGGTCATCTGCGGTGACCAGGCCGAACATCGCCCCGGCGAACGCCAGAAGCTGGGCGCCGAAGCCGCCCAGGTAGCTGTCCTTGTTCTTGAAGTACCGGGCGCAGTACACGAGAACCAGGGCGCCCACGCCGAGCACCAGCAGGGACATGACCCAGGCCAGGGCATCCAGGCGGAAGGCAAACTCGATGCCGAGGCCAGGGATCCACGGGATGACCTCGGCGGCCTGTCCCGGACCTCCAGCGGCGTGCTGGGGCGCCGTGCCGTAGACGGCGCCGTGCTGCAGCAGCAGCCAGACAAAGGAGCCGGCGGGCACGGCCGCCAGCGCATAAAACGAACTCCGACCGAATTTCCGGAAGATAAGCGGCGCCACAGCAGCAACCGCAAAGTGCACGGCAAGGACTGTGATCACTGGTATCTCCGCAAAGTCAGGAATTCGATTATCAAAAGTTGGAGCAGGCGGTCATTCGTTGGGTTCGGTCCCGACAGTTTATCAAGGGGGCACTGACACTTTTCCCTTCACCGCCGGAAGTTGGCGCAAGTTTCCCGGGTCCGCGGGAGAGTTTCCCGTCAGTGTTCGCCGCGGGCGGATAGCATCTGCCTATGAACTCCGCCGCCGCTCCCGAGGCCATGCAGCCGTCGTCGGAACTCGAAGCCGGGAACAAGGCCTCGAACAAGGGGCGCATTCTGGCGTGGGCCGCCTGGGACTGGGGCTCCGCAGCGTTCAACGCCGTCATGACCACTTTTGTCTTCACGGTGTACCTGACTTCCAAGGCGTTCGGCGGCGAAGACCAGGCATCGGCGGTGCTCGGCGGAGCCCTGGCCATCGCGGGGGCGGCGATCGCACTGCTGGCGCCCGTCACCGGACAGCGTTCGGACACCGGCGGCCGGCGCAAGCTGTGGCTGGGAGTCAACACCGCCGTCGTCGCGCTCCTGACGGCGCTCTGCTTTTTCGTGTACCCCGGCCCGGAGTTCCTGCTGCTGGGAGTCTCGCTGATCGCGCTGGCCAACGTCTTCTTTGAGTTCGCCGGGGTCAATTACAACGCCATGCTGGCGCAGATCTCCACGCCGCGGAACATCGGCAAGGTCAGCGGCTTCGGCTGGGGCATGGGGTACCTCGGCGGAATCGTGGCCCTGCTGATTGTGCTTCAGCTCTTCGTCCAGCCCCGCTTCGAGTGGTTTGGCGCCTCCACCCAGGACAGCCTCAACATCCGGCTGGTGGCAGTGTTCTCGGCGTTGTGGTTCTTCATCTTCGCGCTGCCCGTAATGTTCGCTGTCCCGGAACTGCCCAGGGCCCGGCGCGGAGCCAACCTCGGGTTCCTCGCGTCGTACGGGCTGCTCATGCGCAGGATCAAGGCGATCTACCGGACCAGCCCGCACACGATTTTCTTCCTGCTGGCCAGCGCCATTTTCCGGGACGGGCTGGCGGCGGTCTTCACGTTCGGCGGGATCATTGCGGCAGGAACCTTCGGCTTCGAACTTTCGCAGGTCATCTTCTTCGCCATCTTCGGCAACATCGTGGCTGCCGCGGGAGCCATCGTCGGCGGATTCCTGGACGACAAGGTCGGTCCCAAGGCCGTGATCCTCGGCTCCCTGACCGGCCTGCTGGTCGCCGGGACGGTGATCCTGGTGCTGGGCAACGGCGACTACGTCTTCTTCGGCACGGCCTGGGCCGGCAGCACCACGTTCTGGGTGTTCGGGCTGTTCCTTTGCCTGTTCGTGGGGCCGGCCCAGTCGTCCTCCCGCGCGTACCTGGCGAGGTTGGCACCGCAGGGCGAATCCGGAGAACTGTTTGGCCTGTACGCAACCACGGGCCGGGCCGTCAGCTTCCTGGCCCCGACGCTGTTCACGCTGTGCATCACCGTTGCCACGCCGCTGGTGGCTGAAGGGGAGGCCCAGCGCTGGGGCATCCTGGGGATCATGGTGGTGCTCCTCGCCGGACTGTTGGTCCTCCTCCCGGTGAAGCCGCCCAGCGAAACCGAGATCGCCGTCGTCCCGGACGCCTAGGAGACTGCTGAATTATCCGCGAGGCGGGCGCGTCGGCTGGACTCGTGAGCGTGGTGGTTAAGACTGGTCTTATGCAGGGACGCGAGGATGCGCAACGCGGGTATTTGGATGTGGAGGCGCTGGCCGGGGAGTTGTTGGCCCCGGG